>NZ_JBOZRT010000016.1:0-138100 GCF_050789165.1 Azospirillum sp. | reverse complement strand
TTTCGTCATCCCCGCGAAAGCGGGGATCCAGAGAACCTTGGGAAATCAACCCCTTGCCAACTCTCCTGGATCCCCGCTTTCGCGGGGATGACGGTTGGGAGAAGCAAAGAACTGCAACGGCACCCTTTTCCCCGGATAGCCGCGGGCGTCAACGGACGGGCCGGCTACCCGCCATCCTTCGGATCGTTCGCCGCGTATCCCACCATGCTCCGGGATCCAAGGGCCTCCGGCCCTTGGCGGAGAGCGCGAGAGGCGGCGCCTCTCGCCACCGTCAGGTCCTCCCGCGGCCCCTCGACCCTCCCCGCCTCGCACACCACCGCCTGCATCGCCCCGAACAGCGTCATCGCCGCCTCCATCGTCAGGGCCCCACCCTGCCGGTTCCGGCGATCCGTTTGAAACGAATAGGTTTTATGGCGTCATCACGATCCGTGATGCACCGGCCGCATCACACGGCCAGCGCCGGCTCGGTCACCATCACGCAGTTGCGGCCGCCCCGCTTGGCGCGGTAGAGCGCGGTGTCGGCGCAGGCGACCATGCTGTCGAGGTCGGGAGTGGACGCGTCGACCTCCGCCACGCCGATGCTGACGCTGATCGACAGCACCGTACCCTGGTGTTCGATCGCCATCGACGCCACGTCGCGGCGCAGGCGTTCCGCCACGGCCGCCGCCTGCTGCCGGTTGGCGCCGGGCAGCAGGGCGCAGAACTCCTCGCCGCCGTAGCGGCCCAGCAGGTCGCCCTCGCGCAGGTGGCCGGCGCAGCGGCGGGCGAAGGCCGCCAGCATGGCGTCGCCGACCGCGTGGCCGAAGGTGTCGTTGACCCGCTTGAAGTGGTCGATGTCCATCAGCAGGATCGAGAAGGCCCCGCCCGAGCGCCGCCAGCGGGCGAACTCCTTCTCCGCCAGATCGACGAAGGCGCCGCGGTTGAACACCCCGGTCAGGCGGTCGTAGGTGGCGGAGCGGCGCAGTTCGTTCTGCAGATGCTCGGTGGACACCACCGCCATGCAGATGCCCACGGTCACCAGCAGCATGTTGGCGTACAGGAACTGCATCGTCTGCGTGGGGCCGGTGTCGAGCACGCGGTGCCCCGTGCCGACGGTCAGCAGGTAGGCCACGCGCACCCCGTTGACCGCGGCGACCAGCCCGTACAGCGCCGCCAGCACGGTGAGGGCGGACACCCAGCCGTCCCGCCGGGCGCGGAACAGCTCGATGCTGGACAGCCCGGCGGTGGCGACGGTGAACAGGCCGTACGCCGCGTAGCGGTTCGAGAAGTCCGGCTCGACCAGCAGGAAATAGAACCACGCGGCGACCAGCGCGGCCAGCCCCAGCGCCCCCGGCCGCCATGGCACGCTCTTGCCGGACAGGCTGCGCGAGCCGAACAGGACGAACAGGTGGGCGGTCCCCAGCAGCGTCACGCCCAGCACGTTCCACGCCTGCACCGGCCCCTCGCCGCGCAACGCCAGCTCGGCCAGACCGGCGGCGTAGAACATGAACGCGGCCGACCAGTAGCGCAGCGCCGACATCGAGCGGTTGATCGACCACGTCATCAGCAGCACCAGCCCGATGACCGCCGCGGTCAGCAGCGAGACGACGATGAGCGTGCGGGTGTCCAGCGGCATGGGTGTCCTGGCGGTCGGCCTCGTCGTGCGCACCGGCGGGCGCCTTGGTACGCGTACCATATGAGAGTATTCTCCGCCCGCGGTTTTGCGACCCGCGGCGGGCATCTTTCCAGGATGCACGGCGGATCCGGATGAAACGCCCGGTGTTCATGGCCGCACCTCCGCCCCCGATGCCGTTGCCGCCCAGCCCGCGCTCTGCTTGAATGGCCCGCATGGCCGCCAACCTCGACACCGACCTTCTGCGCGCCTTCGTCGCCGTGGCCGACGCGCGCAGCTTCACCCGCGCCGCCGATGCGCTGTTCCGCACCCAGGCCGCCGTCAGCCAGCAGGTCAAGCGCCTGGAGGAGGTCGTCGGCAAGCGCGTGTTCGAACGCGACACCAAGGGCGTGCGCCTCACCGGCGACGGCGAGGTGCTGCTGGCCTACGCACGCCGCATGCTCACCCTCAACGACGAGGCGGTGGCGACTCTGCGGCACGGCGCCGCGCCGGCCTCCGTGCGCATCGGCACCCCCGACGACTACGCCACCATGCTGCTGCCCGACGTGCTGGCGCGCTTCGCCGCCGCCCACCCCGGCATCACCGTCGAGGTGGTGTGCGACAACAGCCCCGACCTCGTCGCCGAGATCGAGAAGGGCCGCTACGACCTGGCGCTGGTCACCCGCCGCGCCGACGACCCGGCCGGCGAGCGGGTGCGGGCCGAGCCGGTGCTGTGGGTCGCCCCGCCCGCTTCGGGTCCGAATGGCGGTCCCAATGGAGGGATCGAGGCGCTGGACCCGCTGCCGCTGGCTCTGTTCCCCAAGGGCTGCGTGGTGCGCGACCTCGCGGTGGCGGCGCTGGAGGGCATGGGCCGGGCGTGGCGGGTCGCCTTCACCTCGAAGAGCGTGGTCGCCGTGCACGGCGCGGTGCTCGGCGGGCTGGGGCTAACGGCCATGGAGGCGTGCACCGTCCCGCCGTCGCTGCGCGTGCTGACACTGGCCGACGGTTTTCCGGAGCTGCCGCTGGTGGACATCGCGCTGCACCGCGCCCCCGGCGCCACCTCGGCCCCGGTGCGCACTCTGGCCGACGCCATCCACGACCTGCTGCGCGCCGGCTGAGCGCCGACGCCCCGCTCGCGGCGCTGGACAAGGACGCCGATCCTCGATAGGATTGTTGTCTCTTAGGGTGGACGCGAGCCGGATGGTGAACTGAACACCCCGCGCACAATGTTCCACGGTGTTTCATAGTGTTCCACACGCCGCCACCCCTCCCGGCGGGTTGCCCCGAACGTGGGAAGCGGGGCAGAATGCCGCCGTGATTCAGGGGATATCGGGCATGGCGGCGGTCGGGCGTTTCTCAATCCTGTGGGTGGCGGCGCTGCTGGCGCTCGTCGCCGTCGGGGCCGTCGGGGCCGTCGGGGTGGCCCGCGCGCAGAGCCCGGTCGCCATCGGCGCGCCGCTGGAGGGCCCGGTGGTGCTCAACCGCGACGTCGAGGTGCGCATCGGCCCCAACCAGGACGCCCGCATCATCATGACCATGAAGAGCGGCCGGGCCATCAACGCGCTGGGCACGCCGCGCGGCACCACCTGGACGCAGATCGCCATCGGAGGCCAGCCGGTCGGCTACGTGCCTGCGGACTCGCTCGACCCCGTCTACGTGCCGCGCCCGATGCCGGTCGCCCCGCCGCCCCCCAAGGCCGGGACGGCGGACAAGGGCGGCAAGGCCGCGCCCGACCTGCCGCGGCGCGGCGTCGGCGCGCTGGTGCCGCGCGCGGCGTGGGAGGCGGCGGCGCCCGCCCCGATGGCCGGCTACCTCGTCGCCACCCGCGCGGTGCGCGCCACCGAGGTGCTGGACGCCCGCAAGCGCGTCGGCTTCACCCTCAAGAAGGGGCACGTCGTCGCGCTGTCCGGCATCGAGCAGGGTCGGGCCGAGCTGTCGGTGCCCGGCCGCGGCAAGGTGGTGGCCGACCTGGACGGCTTCCTCGGCGTCGCCTCGCCCTACCCGCTGCCGGGCGAGCCGGCGCTGCCCAGCGGCCCGGTCTACGCGGTGAAGCTGGGCGAGTATCTCAGCTACGCCGAGGGCCTGCGCGCCTGGGGCGAGTTCACCGGCGGCCCCGGCACCCAGTACCGCGAGCGCCCGGCCATGGTCTGGCCGGTGTTCCGCGAGGGGCGGGTGAGCTGGACCATGGCGATCGGCCCGTTCTCCCGCCTGCAGATCGACACGGCGTGCAGCACGCTGGCGCAGCGCGGCCGCGATTGTTCGGTAATTGAGCTGGAAGCATTTTAACTTTTTAACGATTTGCTCCCAAAGTGTGGGGGCATGCGGCTTGGGACCGCGCCGCGTGCCGTGCTAGTGTGCCCTGCAACACGGACCGGAGAGAGCCTCCGACATGACCAGCGCCGACGACGATCTGCTGTTTTTCGACGACCAGGACGCGAAGTCCGATCCCCCGTCGCCGACCACGTCGCCCCGCTGGAAGATGCTGATCGTCGATGACGAGCCGGAGGTCCACTCGATCACCAAGCTCGTCCTGGCCGATTTCTCCTACAAGGGCCGCCCGGCGCAGTTCCTCTCCGCCTACTCCGCGGCCGAGGCGCGTGAGGTGCTGGCGCGCGAGGAGGACATCGCCATCATCCTGCTCGACGTGGTGATGGAGACCGACGACGCCGGCCTCAAGCTGGTCCACCACATCCGCGAGGAGCTGAAGAACCGCCACGTGCGCATCATCCTGCGCACCGGCCAGCCGGGACAGGCGCCGGAGCGGGCGGTGATCCTCGACTACGACATCAACGACTACAAGGCCAAGACGCAACTGACCGCGCAGCAGCTCTTCACCACCACGGTGGCGGCGCTGCGCAGCTACGAAGACATCATGGCGATCGAGACCAACCGGCGCGGCCTGGTCAAGATCATCGAGGCGTCGTCGTCGCTGTTCAAGGCGCGCTCGATGAAGCTGTTCGCCGCCGGCGTGCTGACGCAGCTCTCGGCCATCCTCGGCGTCGGGCCGGACGCCATCCTGTGCGTCCAGCGCGGCCGTGTCTTCGGCCGCACCGAGGATGGGCTGTACGTGCTGGCCGGCTCCGGCCGTTTCGAATCGCTGATCAACGAGCCGGCGACCGAGCACATCGAGCCGGGCGTCCTGGCATCCGTGCTGGACTGCCTGGAGAAGCGGCGGAACTCCTACGAGCCGGACCACTGCACGCTCTACATCCGCACGCCGAACGACCGCGAGAACGTCGTCTACCTGCGCTCCGACCGGCCGCTGTCCGAGCTGGACCGCGACCTGATCGAGCTGTTCTGCGGCAAGATCTCGGTCGGCTTCGACAACCTGTTCCTATACGAGCAGCTGCGCCGGGCGCAGGAGGGCACGCTGGCCCTCCTCGCCAACATCGCCGAGCGCGGCCACGGCGAGCGGGTGGAACCGACCCTGCGCATCGCCGCGGTGGCCGAACGCGTCGCCCGGCGCCTGCACGCGGACGGCCACCACCGCGCCCTGCTGGACGAGCCGTTCCTGGAGACGGTGGGCCTCGCCTGCGTCATGCACGATGTCGGCAACGCCATGGTTGACCCCGAGATCCTCGGCAAGCCCGGCCCGCTGGAAGCCCACGAGCACGAGGCCATGCGCGCCCACACGCTGGCCGGCGGCAAGCTGCTGGAGCGCGCGACGCCGGTCGCGGAGAGCCGCACCTACCTGCACCTGGGCATGGAGATCGCCCGCCACCACCACGAGAACTGGGACGGCACCGGCTACCCGGACCGCCTGAAGGGCGACGTCATCCCGCTGGCGGCGCGCATCGCCGCGGTGGCCGACGCCTACGACGCCATGACCTCCCCCCGCCCGCACCGGCCGGCGCTCGGCCACGAGGCGGCGGTGGCGGAAATCCGGAAGGGCAGCGGCACCCGCTTCGACCCCACCGTGGTCGACGCGTTCCTGGCCGTGGCCGACGAGGTGGCGCGGGTCTAGCTCAGCCCCGGAACAGCTCTTCCACCGCCGCGCGCAGCGCCGGCACCTGCACCGGCTTGTGCAGCAGGCGGTAGCCCGCCGCGGCGGCTTCGGCCTGGCGCTCGGGGGTGGTGTCGCCGGTCAGGATGATGGCCGGCACCGGGCTGCCGACGTGGCCGCGCACCAGCTCGACCGCCTCCGCGCCGGTGCGGTTGCCCGGCAGGAAATGGTCGGCGAGCACCAGCCCGGGTACTCCCGGCATGTCGGCCAGACGGCGCGCCAGATCGTCCACGGTCAGCGCCGTGAACACCTGGAAGTCCCAGGCCTCCAGGACCATCGCCAAGCCTTCGACGATCGACGGGTCGTCATCGACGACCACGATCAGCCGGCCGTGCGCTTCCGATGCGGTCATGCCTTCTTCATCCCACCCGTTACCAGAGCATCGCCCTTCTACGCTGATCGACACAGCCAAAACAGGGCAAATAAAAACCACAGATATGCGGAAAATATCACCGAAATTCTGCAGAAAGGCCGCGTGCGCCGCAACACAACATCGATGCCCACTCTTCCGCTTTATCGGAGCGGCGACAGCGTCTCAACCCGGCAAAACTGCATATGCTGCAAAACAGTGCGACCAATGCGGGCCATGGACGCCGGTAAAGGCCGGCGTCCATGGCCCTGCATCAGGCGCGCAAGCTGCCGCCCGTCGCCTTGGCGACCGCGGCGACGATCTTCTGGCCGATGGCCTCGATGTCCTCCTCGGTCAGCGTGCGGTCGGTGGGCTGCAGGGTGACCGACACCGCCACCGATTTCCGCCCCTCGCCGACGCCGGCGCCCTGGTAGACGTCGAACACGCCGACGTCCTTGATCAACGCCTTGTCGGCGCCCTTGGCGGCGCGGACGATCTTGTCGGCCTCGACGCCGGCGTCCACCACGAAGGCGAAATCGCGCTCGACCGGCTGGAACGGCGAGAGCTGGAGCAGCGGCTTGGCCGTCCCGCCCTTCTTCTTGGGCTGCGGCACGGCGTCGAGGAAGACCTCGAAGCCGACCGCCGGGCCCTTCACCTTCAGCGTGTCGAGCACCGACGGGTGCAGTTCGCCGAAGCGCGCCAGCACCGTGGGGCCGAGGCGCAGAACGCCCGAGCGGCCGGGGTGGTACCAGCCCGGGGCGTCGGTGGTGACCTGCAGGTTGGCGGTCGGCGCCCCGGCGGCCTCCAGCACCGCCAGCGCGTCGGCCTTGGCGTCGTAGGCGTCCACCGGCCGGGCTTTCTCCGCCCAGTGGCGCGGCACCGCGCTGCCGGCGCGCACGCCGGCCGCCACGAGGTCCTGCCCCTTCGGCGTCGGGTCGCGGTAGGCCGGACCGACCTCGAACAGGCCGACATCCGGGAAGCCGCGGTCGGCGTTGCGCCCCGCCGCCTGGATCAGGTTCGGCAGGATCGACGGCCGCATGACGTCCAGATCGGCGCTGATCGGGTTGACCAGCCGCAGCCCCGGATCGAGGTCACCGAACAGCCCGGCCACTTCGGACGGCATGAACGACCACGTCACCGCCTCGAACAGGCCGCGCGCCGCCAGGGTGCGCTTGGCGGTGACGGCGCGGCGCTGGCCGGCGGTGAGCGCCGGCTTGGCCACGGTGCTGTCGCGCTCCATCGGGGTCGCCGGGATGGCGTCGTAGCCGTGGACGCGCAGCACCTCCTCGACGAGGTCCGCCTCGCCCTGCACGTCGGCGCGCCAGGACGGCACCTCGACGGTGGTGCGGTCGTCCTGCTTTTCGACCGTGCGGAAGCCCAGCGCCTCCAGGATGCGGTGCTGCTCGGCGACCGGCACGTCGACGCCGCCGAGGCCGAGGACGCGGCCGTGGCGCAGGGTCAGCGTGCGGCGCCACTCCGGCTCCTGCCCGGCGACCACCAGTTCCGAGGGCTCGCCGCCGCACAGATCCAGGATCAGGCGGGTGGCGCGCTCGGCGCCCGGCAGCACGGCGGCCGGATCGACGCCGCGCTCGAAGCGATAGCGGGCGTCGCTGTCGATGCCCAGGCGGCGGCCGGTGTGCGCGGTGCGGGTCGGGTCGAACAGCGCGGCTTCCAGGAAGACGTTGACCGTCGTCTCGGTGCAGCCGGTCTCCTCGCCGCCGACGATGCCGGCCAGCGCCTCGGCCTTCTCATGGTCGGCGACAACGGTCATCTCTCCGTCCAGCTCGTACGCCTTGCCGTTCAGCGCCTGGAGCGTCTCGCCGGGACGGCCCATGCGCACGACGATGCCGCCGTGCACCTTGTCGGCGTCGAAGACGTGCAGCGGGCGGGCGAGGTCGAAGGTCAGGTAGTTGGTGATGTCCACCAGCGCCGAGATCGGCCGCAGCCCGATGGCCAGCAGCTTGTCCTGCAGCCACTTCGGCGACGGGCCGTTCTTCACGCCGCGGATATAGCGGCCGACGAACATCGGGCAGGCGTCGGTGCGCTCGATCCGGACGTCGAATGGGCTCTTGAAGGCGCCCTTCACCGGCTCGGCGGCGAGCGGCTTCAGCGTGCCCAGGCCGGCGGCGGCGAGGTCGCGGGCGATGCCGCGCACGCCGGCGCAGTCGGCGCGGTCGGGCGTCAGGCTAATGTCGATGACCGGGTCGTTGAGGCCGGCGTACTCGGCGAAGGAGGCGCCGACGGGCGCGTCCTCCGGCAGCTCGATGATGCCGTTGTGCTCGTCGGAGAGCTTCAGCTCGCGCTCCGAGCACATCATGCCCTGGGACTCGACGCCGCGGATCACGCCTTTCTTCAGCGTGATGTCGGAGCCGGGGATGTAGGTGCCCTCGGTGGCGAACACGCCCTTCAGGCCGGCACGCGCGTTGGGGGCGCCGCAGACGACCTGCACCTTCGCGGAGCCGGTATCGACGACCAGCACGCGCAGCTTGTCGGCGTCCGGGTGCTTCTCGGCGGAGACCACGTGGGCGATGCGGAAGGCCGCCAGCTCCTTGGAGCGGTCATGCACGCTCTCGACCTCGAGGCCGAGGCTGGTCAGCGTCTCGACGATGCGCTCCAGCGAAGCGTCGGTGTCGAGGTGGTCCTTCAGCCAGGACAGGGTGAACTTCATGGGTCCGGCTCCTGGATCAGCGGGTCAGGCCAGAGGCGAGCGACGGCACGTCGAGCGGCACGAAGCCGTAGTGCTTCAGCCAGCGCAGGTCGGCCTCGAAGAAGGTGCGCAGGTCGGGGATGCCGTACTTCAGCATGGCGATGCGCTCGATGCCCATGCCGAAGGCGAAGCCCTGGTAGCGCGTGGAATCGACGCCGCAGGCCTCCAGCACGTTCGGGTGCACCATGCCGCAGCCGAGGATCTCCAGCCAGTCGCCGAAGTTGCCGAGCTTCAGCTCGCCGCCCTTGCGCGAGCAGCCGATGTCCACCTCCGCCGACGGCTCGGTGAAGGGGAAGAAGCTCGGGCGGAAGCGCAGCGGCAGGTCGTCCACGTCGAAGAAGGCGCGGCAGAAATCGACCAGGCAGCCCTTCAGGTGCCCCATGTTGGTCGTCTCGTCGATGACCAGCCCCTCCACCTGGTGGAACATGGGCGTGTGGGTCATGTCGTAGTCGGACCGGAAGGTGCGGCCGGGGATGATGACGCGGATCGGCGGCTTCTTGCCGAGCATCGTGCGCACCTGCACCGGCGAGGTGTGCGTGCGCAGCAGCATCTTCTTGTCGCCTGCATCCGGCAGGTAGAAGGTGTCGTGCATGTCGCGCGCCGGATGGCCGGGCGGGAAGTTCAGCGCCGTGAAATTGTGGAAGTCGTCCTCGACGTCCGGCCCCTCGGCGACCGTGAAGCCCATCTCGGCGAAGATGGCAACGATTTCATCGATCGTCTGGCTGATCGGGTGGATGCGGCCCTCGACCTCCGGGCGCACCGGCAGCGTCACGTCGATCCGCTCGGCCTCCAGCTTGGCCTTCAGGTGCGCGGTGTTGAGGTCGGCCTTGCGCGCGTCGATGGCGGCGGCGATCTCGTCCTTCAGCAGGTTCAGCGCCGCGCCGCGCTCGCGCCGCTCGTCCGGCGACAGGCCGCCCAGCTCCTTCATCAGGCCGGTGATGCGGCCCTTCTTGCCCAGCGCCGCGACCCGCACCTCTTCCAGCGCGGCGAGGTCGGGCGCGTCGGTGACCAGCTGCAGCAGTTCGTTCTTCAGCGCGTCCGGCATGAGTAACCCCGAGAGAAGAAAAAAGGGGAGCCGGCCCGTAGGCGCGGCTCCCCTTGTCTGTGAGGCGCGGTGATCCGCTGAAGGCGGATCAGGCGGCCTTGGCGGAGAGAGCGGCCTGGGCCTGGTCGACCAGGGCCTTAAACGCCTCCGGCTCGCGCGCGGCGAGGTCGGACATGACCTTGCGGTCCATCTCGATGCCGGCGAGCTTGATGCCGTTGATGAAGCGCGAGTAGGTCAGGCCGTACTGGCGGACGCCGGCGTTGATGCGCTGGATCCACAGGCCGCGGAAATCGCGCTTCTTGTTGCGGCGGTCGCGGTAGGCGTAGCGGAGCGCCTTCTCGACCTTCTCGATCGCGATGCGGAAATTGGTGGAGTTGCGACCCCGGTAGCCCTTGGCGAGCTTCAGGATCTTGCGGTGACGGGCGTGGGTGGTGACGCCGCGCTTAACACGAGCCATAGGTCAGGTCCTTCCGATCAGGCGTTGCGCAGCCAGTTCTTGATCACCGTGCGGCCGTTGGCCTCGCACAGCGTCATCATGCCGCGCGCCTTGCGCTTCATCTTCGGGCCCTTGGCCGTCAGGCAGTGGCGCTTGTAAGCCGCCTGCGCGCGCACCTTGCCGGAGGCGGTCAGCTTGAAGCGCTTCTTGGCGCCGCTCTTGGTCTTCAGCTTGGGCATTTTCGATCCTTGGTTTAAGGGTTCGAATGATGGCGGTTGGGCATGCCCCGGGCGCACAGCCCGGCCTCGCCGCCATGTGGAGCGCGCGTTATACGCGGGCGACCCCGTCAAAGCAAGGGGGAGCGGTGGCGGGAAATGGCCGTCATGCGCATATTTCCTGCACGAGGAGCGAGTGGCGCCTTGAGCCGCAGACAAGCGCCCCCACCCCTACCGCACATCCTTGAAGCGCTCCGTCGCCTGCACCAGAGCCGCGCGGATACCCGGCTCCATGGCGGAATGCCCGGCGTCGGCGACGATGCGGTAGTCGGCCTCGGGCCACGCGCGGTGCAGTTCATCGGCCGAGCTGATCGGGCAGACGATGTCGTAGCGGCCCTGCACGATCACCGCCGGCAGATGGCGGATGCGCGGCAGGTCGCGCAGCAGCCGGTCCTCCGGCGTGAAGCGGTTGGCGCGGAAATAGTGCGCCTCGATGCGGGCGAGGCCCAGCGCGTGGTTGTCCTCGCCGCTGGCCGCGATCAGCTCCGGCGACGGCAGCAGCGAGGAGCAGGCCCCCTCGTAGATGCTCCAGGCCCGCGCCGCGGCCATGCGCACCGCCGGCTCGCGGGCGTCCAGGCGGCGCCAGTAGGCCTCCAGCAGATCATCGCGCTCCGCCGGGGGGATGTGGTTGATGAAGGACTGCCACGCCTCGGGGAAGATCACCTTCATCTGGTAGAGGAACCAGTCGATCTCCTGCTTGCGCATCAGGAAGATGCCGCGCAGCATCAGGCCCAGGCAGCGCTCCGGATGCGCCTGCGCGTACGCCAGCGCCAGCGTCGAGCCCCAGGAGCCGCCGAACAGGTGCCAGCGCTCGACCCCCAGATGGCGGCGCAGCCTCTCAAGGTCCTCGATCAGCAGGTCGGTGTCGTTGCGCCGCACCTCGCCCAGCGGAGTCGAGCGGCCGGCGCCGCGCTGGTCCATGATGACGATGCGATAGTGCTGCGGGTCGAAGAAGCGCCGGTGCGTCGGTGACGCCCCCGCGCCCGGCCCGCCGTGCAGGAACACCACCGGCACACCGCGCGGGTTGCCGCACTGCTCCCAATAGACGGTGTGGATGTCGTCCACCGCCATGCGGCCGGTGGCGTAGGGATCGATGGGCGGGAAAAGCTCGCTGCGCGGCATGAACGGGTCCTGTGATCGGGCCAGGGAGTGTAGGGCGTGCACACCCGCCCCGCCAAGACGTTTGGGCGGGGTGCGCCGTTCGCACACAGAGGTCTCTTGCCCCGACGAACGTCCGGGGCGAAGAATGCGCGCATGACCTCGCGCATTCTTCCCCTCCTGCTCGCCCTCCTGCTCGCCGGCACGGCGCAGGCGGCGCCACGCCCGCTGCAGCCGCTGATCGACGCCACCCCGCCCGGCGGCACCCTGGTGCTGGAGCCCGGCACCTACGCCGGCCCGGCGGTGATCGCCCGCCCGATGACGCTGGACGGCAGCGGCCGCGCGACGCTGGACGGCGGCGGCAGCGGAACGATCCTGAGCCTGGAGGGCACCGGCGTCACCGTGCAGAACCTGCGCGTCGTCAACTCCGGCCGGCAGCAGGACCTGCTGGACTCCGGAATCCTGGTGCGCGGGCGCTACCACATCATCAAGGACAACGTCTTCGAGGACTGCCTGTTCGGGGTGAACCTGCAGCAGGCCGACCACTCCGTGGTCCGCCGCAACCGCTTCGACGCCCGCGACGACGACCCGGCGGAGCGCGGCGACGCCATCCGGCTGTGGTACAGCATGGACAACGTCGTGCAGGACAACGTCGCGGTCGGCACGCGCGACCTGTCGGTCTGGTACTCCAACAACAACCGCATCGTCGGCAACCGGTCGACCGGCGGGCGTTACGGTCTGCGCTTCATGCACGCCAAGCACAACGTGGCGGAGCGCAACGTGCTGGAGCGCAACATGGTCGGCATCTTCGCCATCCACAGCGAGGGCATCCAGATCCGCGGCAACCGCATCGCGCGCAGCGGCGGGGCGCCCGGGGGCGGAATCGGGGGAATCGGCATCGGGCTGAAGGAGTCGGACTCCATCACCGTGGCCGGCAACGAGGTGCTCGCCAACGCCACCGGCCTGTACATCGACGTCTCCCCCAACGACCCGGAAGCGCCCAACACCATCGAAGGCAACCGCGTCGCCTACAACGGCATCGCCGTGCGCTTCCACAGCGACGGCGAGGGCAACCGCATCCGCGGCAACGACTTCCTCGGCAACTTCGGCGCGGTGGCGGTGGAGGGCGGCGGCTCCGCCCTGCGGCACGAGTGGGCCGGCAACCATTGGGATACCTACGAGGGCTTCGACCGCGACGGCAACGGCGTCGGCGACAGCCCGTTCGAGGTCTACGCCCACGCCGACCGGCTGTGGATGGACCTGCCGGTGACGCAGTTCTTCCGCGCCTCGCCGATGCTGGAGATGCTGGACTTCATGGAGCGGCTGGCGCCCTTCGGGAGCCCGCGCCTGCTGATGCGCGAGACCGCCCCCGCGGTGCGCCCGGTGGCCGGCGCCTCCTGACGCTACTTCGCCTTCCGCCCGGCCATGTGCTGGAGATAGGCGACGAGTCGGTCGAGGTCGGCGTCGCTCAGCGCCGCTTCGGCGAAGGCGGGCATGCGCTGCTCCGGCCAGCTGCGCACCGAGGCCGGGTCGCGGATCAGTTTCGTCAGCGCCTCGGGCTTCAGGTACTCGGTCGGGTTCATCGGCCGGTTGAGGTCCGGCCCGACGTTGGCCCCGCCCCCGCCGTTCAGCGTGTGGCACGGCAGGCAGTTGGTCAGGAACAGCGCCTGACCGACGCGCGCCGGATCGTCGGCCGGCAGCGTCTCCGCCACGCCCAGCGCCGGCCAGCGCGCCAGCGGCGAATCGGCGCTGAGCAGGCGGGCAACCTGATAGGGCCACTGCTCGGACGAGATGCCGGACGCCTCGGGCTTCAGCCACACCACGTAGAACGGCCCCGCCGACACGCCCTTGCCCGGCAGCGGCGGCCAGGGCGCGTCCGGCGGCTCAACGGCGAGGTAGGGCTCGGCGCCGGCGGTCTGCGCCAGCAGCGCGCCCGGCAGGTGGGCGACGAAGCCGTCGGACGCCACCGCCTCCAGCACCCCGTCGCGCGGCAGCGCGTCCGCCGCCACCAGCGCCCGCAGCGGCACCGCCCGGTAGGTCATGGCGCGGCCATAGGAGGCGTCCTTCGGCACGGCGATGGTCACCGCGTCCGGGCGCGCGAGCAGGGCGGAGGGGGTGTACACGCGCTCAGGCCCGCCGACGGCCACGGTCAGCGCCGGCTCCGCCGACGCGGGAAGTGCCAGGAGAGTCAGCAGGACGGCCAGCACGCGTGCGATCATTCGGTGTCCTCCTCGATTGGTTGGTCGTCCTGCCCCCTCCCCATCCCTCCCCCGCGTTGCGGTGGAGGGGGCGGAGCGGCGGAGTTCCCTCCACCTCGCAGAGGGGGAGGGTTAGGGAGGGGGCCAGCGGCCTCCACCACCTCCACCTGCTCCGGGTGCGTCGCCTCGATCATCGGCCCGTTGCGCTGCGAGACCCATCCTCGCACACGAACGATCGCCCCTTCCAGCGCCAGCGGGTCCAGCCCGACCCGCGCGAACAGCTTCAGCGCGTCGCGCCCGACGTGCACCGAGACGTCGCTGCGCCAGTCCTCGCCGAAGTTCAGGTAGACCTGCCCCTTCACCTTGCTGGCCTTCACAACCCGCCCCTCGACCAACTGCACGCTGTCACGGTCGCGCCGCAGCCGGTCGAGGTCGTCGGCGCTCCGCACCGCGTAGACCCGCGTGCTCCAGACGCCGCGCTTCGCCGCGCGCGCCTCCGCCTCCAAGACCAGCATCTCGGGCGCGAGATCGCGGGCGTCCGGCCGGGTCAGCACGCGGGCGTGGCCGCGCTTCAGCAGTTCGCCCTGAAGCCACAGCCCGTCCTCACGCACCGCGTGGACCAGAAGCCGGCCGTAGCGGTCCTCCACCCCGGCGCCGCGCAGCTCGACCGTGCGCCCCTGCGCGAGATCCTTGAGCGCCCGCGTCGCCGCTTCTGCCAGCGGCCAGCGCCGCTCCTGCTCGCGGCCCGGCGGCGGCTTGGCGGCCTCGATGCCGGCAAGCCGCACGCGCCGGCCGTCGTCGAGGTCGAATGTGTCGCCGTCCAGCACCGCCGCCACACGCCCGCGCCCGGCCGACGCCAAGCGGTCGGCCGGCGCGGCGGCCGCCAGCAGCAGCGCGGAGAGCACCACGAGAAGACGGACAAGCATGGGCGGAACAATCCGCGGCGCAGCGCGGTTCACCGTCGTTGGAATCACCCATCAGGGTATGCCCGCCATGCCGTTCCGCCGCAACCGGATCGTGAGTTTCCTGACCGCCGTCTCGCTCCTCGCGTGGAGCGGCTCCGCCCCCGCCCAATCGCAGGAGGAGGCGCTGGGCGCGCAGGAGCACCCAAAGCTGGTCCAGCAGTACGGGGGCGAGTACCGCGACCCCAAGCTCAACGCCTTCGTCCAGTCCATCGGCCGCCGTCTGGCGCAGGCGGCGGGAACGAACGTGCCCTGGTCGTTCACTGTGCTGGACAGCGACGTGGTCAACGCCTTCGCGCTGCCCGGCGGCTACGTTCACCTGACGCGCGGCCTGATGGCGCTCGCCAAGGACGAGGCGGAGGTCGCCGGCGTCATGGCGCACGAGATGGGCCACGTGCTGGAACACCACTCCAGCGAACGCGTGAACCGCTCGACTCTGGCCGGGCTGCTGGCGATGGGGGTGGGCGCGGTGCTCGGCAGCCCCGAGATCGCGCAGGTGCTGGGCATGGGCTCCAACCTCTACATCGCCAGCTACTCACGCCGGCAGGAAACCGAGGCCGACGAGGTCGGCGTGCGCCTCCTTCAGGCCGCCGGCTATGATCCCATGGCAATGGCGACCTTCCTGGAGACCATGAACCGCTACAGCCAGTACGAGGCGCTGAAGAGCGGCAAGAAGAAGAGCGAAGGCTTCGACATGATGGCCAGCCACCCGCAGACCGAGGACCGCGTGCAGCACGCCGCGGACTTGGCGCGCAAGGTGCCGCGCGGTGACCGACCGGTCCAGCCCTACATGGCCGCCATGGAGAACACCATCTGGGGCGACAGCCCGGAGAACGGCTTCGTCCGCGGCAACGCCTTCGTGCACCCCGCCCTCGGCATCGGCTTCACCGTGCCGCAGGGCTACAGCCTGCTGAACGGCGCCGAGCAGGTGGCGGCCAAGGGGCCCAACGGCGCCATCATGCTGTTCGACGGCGGCCGCTCGCCCGCGGCGCGCGACCCCGTATCGTTCCTGGCGCAGGCGCTCCAGGGCGGCCGGGCGCAGGCGGTGCAGCGGCTGGACATCAACGGCCTGCCCGCCGCCACCGCGGTCACCCAGGCGGAGACCGAGCAGGGGCAGGTGGACGCCCGGCTGGTGGTGGTCTCGGTCGGCAACGACACGCTCTACAAATTCACCTTCGTCGCCCCGTCCGGCAGCCTGCAACGCCATGACGCGTCGTTCGAGCAGACGGCGCGGAGCTTCCACCGCCTCTCCCAGCGCGAGGCGGCGGGCTACCGGCCGGAACGCATCCGCACCCAGCCGGTGCGCCCCGGCGACACGGTGGAGGGCTTCGTCGCCCGGATGCAGGGGCAACCCTACGCCGAGGAGCTGTTCCGCATCATCAACGACCTCCCACCCGGCACCCCGGTGCAGGCCCGGCCGGTGGTCAAGGTGATCGTGCAGTAGGCGTCGCAACGCCGGCGTGACATTCCGACAAAGCCGGCCATCCGCCATTGCCCCGACGGGATTGCGCGGATACCTTGCCGGCCATGGCCGACTCCGCCGATTCCTCCGTCACCAGCGCGCGCCCGCGCCGCCGGCTGCACCTGCCCATTGCGGCGGTGCTGGTGGCCGGCTTCGGATCGCTGATGCTGGCGGCGGTGGCGAGCGTGCTGGTGCTCGGGCTGGTCAGCGCCGGGCGCAACACCTTCGCGCTGCTCAGCGACAAGGCCGATCTGGCGCTGGCCGGCGTCGAGCTGCGGGTGCGCCATCAGCTCGACCCCGCCGCCGCCATGGCGAAGTTCGTCGCCCGCCTGATCGAGCGCGGCGAGCTGGATCCCGCCGACACCGGCCGGCTGGCGGACACGCTGCGCGGCGCGCTGGCCGGGGCGCCGGACGTCACCGGCGCCGCCTTCATCGCCGCCGACCTGACCGGCGTGCGCGCCGGCCGGCAGGACGGCGCGCTGACCGTGCACGAGCTGAACCTGCGCGGCGCCCCCGACGTGCCGGCGGAGGTGTTCAACGGCGCCGACCGCAGCACCCCGCAATGGGCCGAGCCGCTGTGGAGCAAGGAGGCCCGCACCAGCTTCATCAGCCTGTTCCACCCCGTGCGCAAGGACGGCCGCTACATCGGGCAGGTGGCCGTGGGGGTGTCGCTGGGCGACCTGTCGCGTTTCCTGTCGAACCTCTACGTCGAGCAGGGCGTCAACGCCTTCGTCCTGTACGATGACGAGCACGTGCTGGCGCACCCGTCGCTGGCGGTGCTGAAGTTCGACTTTTCCGCCAAGACCGACGGGCCGCCGCTGCCGCGCCTGGACCAGTTGCAGGATCCGGCGCTGTCGGCGCTGCGCACCCGCGGCCAGCCGGCCGGCGCCATGAAGAACCGCGCCGAAGGCCGGATGGTCCGCGTCGGCGGCGAGGACATGCTGTTCCTCACCCGCGCGATGACCGGATACGGCCGCCAGGAATGGACGGTCGGCATCGCCGTGCCGGCCGCGCAGATGAATGGCGAGGTGGAGCGGCTCTACAAGACCGGCATCATCGGGCTGGGCATCCTGCTGGTGTCGGTGGCCGTGGCGCTGCTGGTCGGCCGGCGCATCAGCCGGCAGGTCGGCCGGCTGGCCGAGGCCGCCGACCGGGTGCGCGCCTTCGACTTCCGCAACGTGCGGGACCTGCCGGACTCGCACCTCCAGGAGCTGAGCCGCGCCGCGAACGCCTTCAACGCCATGGTCGCCGGGCTGCAATGGTTCGAGACCTACGTGCCGAAGGCGCTGGTGCTGCGGCTGATGCACCGGCGCGACACCACGGCGGCCGGGTTGAGCTCGGAGGAGCGGGTGGTGACGGTGCTGTTCACCGACATCCGCGGCTTCTCCCGCCTGGCCGAGCATCTGGGCGCGGCGGACACCGCGGCGCTGCTCAACGACCACTTCACCCAGGTCGCCGCCTGCATCGAGGCGGAGGACGGCACGGTGGACAAGTTCATCGGCGATTCCATCATGGCGTTCTGGGGCGCCCCGGACGAACAGGCCGACCACGCCGCCCGCGCGCTGCGCGCCGCGCACGCCATCGCCCGCGCCATCCACGCCGACAACCGGGAGCGCGCGGCACGCGGCCAGCCGCCGATCCGCGTCAGCATCGGCCTGCACTCGGGCCCGGTGGTGGTGGGCAACATCGGCTCGGCCAGCCGCATCAACTACACCATCGTCGGCGACACGGTAAACGTCACCGCCCGCGTCGAGGAGCTGGCGTCGCGCGTGCAGGGTGAGGACGAGATCAGCGTGCTGGCCAGCGCCGCCACCGTCGGCGCCGGCGCCGGCGCGGCGCCGTTGGTGAGTCTCGGCCCGCACCGCCTGCGCGGCCGGGCCGGAACCATGGAGGTCTGGCGCCTGACGCTGCCGGCCGAGGAGCCCGCGCTGGGGTAGCCTGTGATGGGTATGGGCGGACTCCGGCGCGCCCCTACCCTCTCTGGCCGTGAGACGCCGAACCCGGAGCCCGTCGATGCGCCGCCTGCTTCCCCTTGCCGCCCTGCTTCTGCTGGGCGCCTGTGCCAGCCGCTACGAGGTGATGAGCCCGCAGCCGGTCACCAATCTGTCGCCGCTGGAACTGCAGGGGCGCGAGGTGCTGTCCTCCACCGGCCGCGAGGTCGGGCAGGTCGATGACGTGGTGCAGGGAACGGACGGAAGGCCGGCGCAGATCATCGTCGGCGTCGGCGCGCCGATGACCATGGTGCGCCGGCACGTGGCGGTGGGCGTGGACGAAGGGCGCTTCTCGGCGCCGCAGAACGCCATCGTGCTCAACGGCGACCTGACGCCGGAGCAGGTCGCCAGCCGTCCGGACCTCGGCACGGAGGACAGGATGGTGGCGCTGAGCCGTCCCGTGGTGGGGTCGGGGCACGAGCCGACGAACTGGTATCGGGCGACGGAGCCGGCGCCCAGATGACCTCCACCCTTGCCCTCCCCCGCTGGGCGGGGGAGGTCGGGAGGGAGGAACGGCGGCGGGTTACGCCTCCACCAGCAGGTCCTCGTACCCTTCGACCCGCTTCAGCATCGACTGCCGCAGCTTCAGCAGCGCGCGGTGCTCCAGTTGGCGCACCCGCTCCTTGCTGACGCCCAGCTCGCGGCCGAGCTCCTCCAGGGTGGCGCCTTCCTCACGCAGACGGCGCTCCTGGATGATGGTGCGCTCGCGCGGGGACAGCTCGCCCAGGGCGTCGGCCAGCCACGCCGTGCGGGTGCGGGAGTCGCGCATGCCGATGACGACCTCTTCCGGGCTCGGCCGCTGGTCGGCCAGGAAGTCCTGCCAGTCGTCGTCGGAGCCGTCGGCGACCGGCGCGTTCAGCGACTGGTCGGTGGCGGCGAGGCGCATCTCCATGGACTCCACCTCGGTCACGTCGACCTGCAGCTCGGTGGCGATCCACTCGCGGCCCTCGCGGGTCAGGCCGGAGCCGGCGTTGGCGTTCTCGATGCGGGCACGCAGGCGCCGCAGGTTGAAGAACAGCGACTTCTGCGCGGCCGTCGTGCCGGTGCGCACGATGGACCAGTTGCGCAGGATGTAGTCCTGCATGGCGGAGCGGATCCACCACGCGGCGTAGGTGGAGAAGCGAACCTCGCGGTCCGGTTCGAAGCGGCTGGCCGCCTGCATCAGGCCAACGTTGCCTTCCTGCACCAGGTCGCCCATCGGCAGGCCGTAGTTGCGGAAGCGGGCGGCGGTCGCCACCACCAGCCTGGTGTAGGCGCGCACCAGCTCGTGCAAGGCCCGTTCGTTGCCCTGCTCGCGCCATTGGCGGGCGAGGTCGAACTCATGGTCGCGCGTGAGCAGCGGCTCGCGCATCGAGGCCTTGATGAAGCTCAGATTGGCCTTTTGAGTTTCCGGATCGTCGATGTACGCCATCCCGTATCCCTTCCCTCCGTCTCGGCGGCTCCCTCTTCGGGGAATTTGTGTGAATGCCGCTCCGTTTAGGGAGCCCGACGGTTTGGACAACAGCCGGGTACCCGCCCTGTTACGTTCCTATACGAACAGAACGGGGATGGTGGATCACAGGTGCGTGACGAAAAAGTACGACCTCCGTCGCCGTCCACCCTCCAATCGGGCGGAGTGGCGGATTCCGAATGTCCGAGCGCAAAGCTAGGCCATATTCTTGCGCCGGCAAGGCCGAAGCATAGCTGCCATGCGTCGTAGGAATTTAGCTGCACCGCAGGTGGGAGCGCGCAGCGCGACTGGGCCAGTGAGGCCCCGCGCCCACATGGGCGCGAAGCCAAGCGGCCGGACGGCCGCGCCCGGCGTCTGAGGGAAGAGATAACCCCTTACGCCTGGAACATCTCCAGGACGTCTCCGGTGTGGGTGAAGGCGCCGCAGACCAGCGGCCCGCCGAATCCGCAGCCGGCGTCCAGCGTCGCGGTGAAGTCGGTCACCTGCACGCCCTGTCTGGCCGGGTCGTAGCCGCGCACCACCCGGTGGAAGCCGCCGTAGGGCTGGTCCAGCCGCGCGAAGCCGCCGCCCGCCCACCAGAAGCTGTCGCCCTGATGGCCGAACGGCCGGTTCGGGTCGATGCCGGCGTTGACGAACAGCGCCCCGCCCGGCTGCGGCGCGTCGGGGGTGCCGGTGTAGGCGGCGCGACGCACCGCGTTGAACAGCGTGGCGTGGCCGGGCCGGGCCTGCATCGTCGCCCGCAGCCCCGCCGTCCAGCGTCCCAGCGACACCGCCCCACCGCGCGCCGCGGCGAAGCCCTGCTCGGCCGAACCGCCGTAGGCGGCCAGCGTCGTCTCCACACCCTGGCGCACCATCCAGTCCAGCACCTCGCCGGGGTTGGGCGCGAACTGCAGTTGGAGCAGCTTCTGCCACATCTCTTCCTGGCTGCCGCGCAGGTAGACGATGTCGGTCGGGAACAGGCCGCGGATCGACAGCAGCGCGCGGCGGAAGGCCAGCAGACCGTCGATGGTCTCCAGCGCCGGGGCGCCCCAGCCCACCAGGTTGCCCAGGTAGACCAGCCGGTCGCCGGCTTGGAAACGGGACCACACGGCCTCGTGGATGGCGTGCAGGCGATCGAGCTGGGCGTGCACGGACCCGATCGCCCAGATGCGGCGCGGGCGTCCCAGGTCGGCGAACTTGTGCGTCTCGGCCATCATGGGCCGCATGTAAGCAGCGCACGGCCGACAGGGGAAGCGGCAAACGGACGCAACCGCGGAAAAGCCCAAACGAAAAAGGGCGGCCAAAGCCGCCCCTTGTCGTCGCGTGGGATCGCCGGATCAGGCGGCCTTCTTGAGGACCTGCTCCAGCCGCTCGGTGGCCTTCAGCTCGTCGATCTTCTCGACGGCGGCCAGCTCGCGGGCCAGACGCTCCAGCGCAGCCTGATAGATCTGGCGCTCGCTGTAGGACTGGTCGGACTGGTCGGTGCCGCGGTACAGGTCGCGCACCACCTCGGCGATGGAGACCGGGTCGCCGGAGTTGATCTTGGCCTCGTACTCCTGGGCGCGGCGGCTCCACATGGTGCGGCGGATGCGCGAGCGGCCCTGCAGGGTCTCGAGGGCCACCTTGATGCGGTCCTTCGTGGACAGCCGGCGCAGGCCCGAGTTCTTGGCCTTGGTCACCGGAACCTTGAGCGTCATGCGCTCTTTTTCGAAGGTGATCGCGTAAAGCTGAATCTCTTGGCCGGCGATGACGTGGGTTTCGATACCCTCGACTCGACCGACGCCATGGGCCGGGTAGACCACGAAGTCACCCGCCTCGAACTCAAGCTTGTTCGACATCTTGGTTGGCTCTCACTCTCGCGACCATGCCATTTTGCCGCCCCGGTGGAAGGGGCGAAAAAGGCCCTGACACCACCATCTCGCCGCGGGCATGGAGTCCGACGCGGCTGCGGATGGGGGCGAGGAGCCTCTTTGTCTGAGGGAGCACCGGCAATGGCGCAGGGGCCGGCTTCCGGGCGCGGAGTATACCGATGTTACGCCCGAGTTACAAAGGTTACGCGCAGCCAACCCGCCGGATTCTTTTGCTGCCGAGCCATGGCTGCCCCGATTTTTTTGCAGAGCAGCAAAAGGCGCCCGCACCTATGCGCGGGCGCGACTCGCCAGTTGATATTCGTCAGTTACCCCCACCCGGCTTCGGGCTGAAGAACTTCTCGAACTTGCCGTCGACGCCCTTCATGGCATCGGCGTCGGCCGGGGCGTCCTTCTTGCGGGTCAGGTTGGGCCACTTGGCCGCGTACTCGCGGTTCAGCTCCATCCACTTGTCGGCGGCACCGTCGGTGTCGGGGACGATGGCTTCGGCCGGGCATTCCGGCTCGCACACGCCGCAGTCGATGCACTCATCCGGGTGGATGACGAGCATGTTCTCGCCCTCGTAGAAGCAATCCACGGGGCAGACCTCGACGCAGTCCGTGTACTTGCACTTGATGCAGGCTTCGGTGACGACGTAGGGCATGCTTTGTTCTCCGCTGATCCCGCCTGTTCCGTCGCCGTTCGCGCGGCAAGCTCCCGAGTCGCGATACAGCGCCAAATCCTTGGCGTTGCCTAGCACGCCGACTCCCCGCCTGCAACCCTGCCGACAACGTGGGCAATCCCGTGTGCGTTCGCACCGGGAGATAGGAGGCATCGGAACATTTCATTGGTGACGATTGGTCGCACGCGCGATGCTGTGGACCAACAACGCCCCCTCCCCATCCCTCCCCCGCTTTGCGGGAGAGGGGGGCTGCCGCCGATGCAGCGGAGTTCCCTCCACCGCGCCAGCGGGGGAGGGCTAGGGAGGGGGCGGAACACGACCGGGACGGGACGATGGCGCGGGTGCTGCTGGGCGGATTGCTGACTCTGGTGATCGCGATGGGCATCGGCCGCTTCGCCTACGCGCCGATCCTGCCGGCGATGCAGTCGGCCACCGGGTTGGGCGGCGACGGCGCCGGGCTGCTCGCCTCGCTCAACTACCTCGGCTATTTCCTGGGCGCCGCGGCGGCCAGCTGGGTGCCGCACGGTGCGGTGCGCACCTGGACCTTCCGCGCGGCGCTGGTGGCCAGCGTCGCCACCACCGCCGGGATGGGGGTGACCGACGACTTTTTCCTCTGGTCGGTGCTGCGCTTCCTTTCCGGCCTCGCCAGCGCCGGCATGTTCATCCTCGGCATCGCCATGGTGCTGGACGCGCTGGTGCGGATGGGGGCGGAGTCCCGCGCCGGCTGGATGTACATGGGCGTGGGCGCCGGCATCGCCGGGTCCGGCCTGTTCGTCGCGCTGTTCGGCGGCCGGCTCGGCTGGGACGGCGACTGGCTGGCGCTGGGCGCCGTGTGCGTGCCGATGGCGGTGCCGGTGTGGCTGTGGGTGCAGGACCACGCGCCGAAGCACGCGGCGACCGCGGCGGCGGTGACCGGCGGACTGTCGGCGCCGCTGCTGCTGCTCACCGCCGCCTATTTCCTGGAGGGGGCGGGCTACATCGTCACCGGCACCTTCCTGGTGGCGCTGCTGAAGCGCATGCCCGACACCGCGGCCATCGGCGAGGCGGCGTGGACCGTCGCCGGCTTGGCCGCCGTGCCCTCGGGCCTGTTCTGGGCGGCGATGGGCCGGAAGCTCGGCGGCTGGCGGGCGCTGATCCTGGCGCATCTGGCGCAGGCGGTGGGCATCGTGCTGCCGCTGGCCGGGCTGGGCGCGGTGGGCGGCTTCGCCTCGGCGGTGCTGTTCGGCGGCACCTTCGTCGGCATCGTGTCGATGGCCTTCATGCTGGGCCGCCAGCTCTCCGGTGGCGCCTCGGCCAAGGTGGTGGGCGCGCTCACCGCCGCCTACGGCCTGGGCCAGATCCTCGGCCCCCTGCCCGCCGGCATCGCGGTGGAGCGCACCGGCAGCTTCGCCGCCGCCCTGATGGGCGCGTCCGGCGTGGTGGCGCTGGGGGCGGCGTGCCTGCTGGGCGGCTTGCTGCTCAGCCGTCCGGCCCCCTCGCCAGGCGCGTCGCCCGCCTCCTCCGGAAGGGCATCGGCCGAAAAGGCTGGCTGACAAACATAAAGATATCTTTATGCTTGCATGCGATGGGCGCGGCTGGTACACGAGCCGCCATGAGGGGAAGGTCCGTTCCGCCCCCGCCGAACGAATTTTGCAGGAGACAGCCGCGATGGCCGCCAGCTTCACGGACTACAAGGTCAAGGATATCGGCCTCGCCGAGTGGGGTCGCAAGGAGATCACGATCGCCGAGACCGAGATGCCCGGTCTGATGGCGCTGCGCGACGAGTACGGCGATTCCAAGCCGCTGAAGGGCGCCCGCATCGTCGGCTGCCTGCACATGACCATCCAGACCGCCGTGCTGATCGAGACGCTGACCGCCCTCGGTGCGACCGTGCGCTGGTCGTCGTGCAACATCTTCTCGACCCAGGACCACGCCGCCTCGGCCATCGCCGCGGCCGGCATCCCGGTCTTCGCCTGGAAGGGCGAGACGGAGGAGGAGTTCTGGTGGTGCATCGAGCAGACGCTGCGCGGCCCGGACGGCTGGACCCCGAACATGATCCTGGACGACGGCGGCGACGTCACGCAGATCATGCACGACAAGTATCCGGAGATGCTGAACGACGTGCGCGGCCTGTCGGAGGAGACCACCACCGGCGTGCACCGTCTGTATGAGATGATGAAGGCCGGCACGCTGCGCGTTCCCGCCATCAACGTCAACGATAGCGTCACCAAGTCGAAGTTCGACAACCTGTACGGCTGCCGCGAGTCGCTGGTGGACGGCATCAAGCGCGCCACCGACGTGATGGTGGCCGGCAAGGTCGCCGTGGTCGCCGGCTACGGCGACGTGGGCAAGGGCTCGGCCGCCTCGCTGCGCTCGCAGGGTGCGCGCGTGATGGTCACCGAGATCGACCCGATCAACGCCCTCCAGGCCGCCATGGAAGGCTATCAGGTCATCACCATGGACGAGGCGGCGCCGCTCGGCGACATCTTCGTCACGGCGACCGGCAACGTCGACGTCATCACGCTCGACCACATGCGCGCCATGAAGGACCGCGCCATCGTCTGCAACATCGGCCACTTCGACAGCGAGATCCAGATCGACTCGCTGAAGAACCTGGTGTGGGAAGAGGTGAAGCCGCAGGTGGACGAGGTGGTGTTCCCCGACGGCAAGCGCCTGATCGTGCTGGCCAAGGGCCGCCTGGTGAACCTGGGCTGCGCCACCGGCCACCCGAGCTTCGTGATGAGCGCCTCCTTCACCAATCAGGTGCTGGCGCAGATCGAGCTGTGGAACAACGCCAAGAACTACGAGCGCAAGGTCTACGTGCTGCCGAAGCACCTGGACGAGAAGGTCGCCCGCCTGCACCTCGACAAGATCGGCGCCAAGCTGACCACGCTGACCGAGAAGCAGGCCAGCTACATCGGCGTCGCCGCCGAGGGCCCGTACAAGCCCGACCACTACCGCTACTAAGCGGTCGAACAGTCCCGCATGACTGGGCCCCTCCCGCAAGGGAGGGGCTTTTTCTTGGTGCGTTTTGCCCCCTCCCCGGCCCTCCCCCGCTGCGCGATGGAGGGGGATGGCGGCAGGTTCCCTCTCCCGCGCAAGCGGGGGAGGGTTAGGGAGGGGGCAACACCCTCCCCGCCGGGAACACCAGCCGCACCGTCGTCCCCACCCCCGGCGCGCTGTCGATCTCGAACCGCCCGCCGTGCAGTTCGATCAGCGCCCGCGTCAGCGGCAGCCCCAGGCCCGACCCCCGCTCGGCGGACACCGCACGCTCGTGCACCTGCCCGAAGGCGTCGAGCGCCCGCGGCAATTGCTCGGCGGACATGCCGATCCCGGTGTCGGCGACGCTGAGCGCCACGCTTCCGTCGTCCAGCCGCGCGGCGCCCACCACCACCCGGCCGCCCTCCTTCGAGAACTTGACGGCATTGCTCACCAGATTGGTCAGCATCTGGCGGAGCATCGACAGGTCGCCCTGCACCGGCGGCGTGTCCTCCGGCACCGCGCAGAGCAGCGCCACGCCGCGCGCGCCGGCCGGCGCCTGCATCATGGCGAAGGTCATGTCGGTGATCAGGCCGAGGTCGCACGGCTCCTCGCGCAGCTCCATCCGCCCGGCCTCGATCTTGGCGAGGTCGAGCAGGCGGGTGATCATGTCCAGCATGTACTCCCCCGCCGCCGCGATCTGGCGGGCGTGGTCGCGGTAGCGCGGGTTGCCGAGCGGCCCCATCAGCTCGTCGCCGATCAGTTGCGCGAAGCCCATCACCGCGTTGAGCGGCGTGCGCAGCTCATGGCTCAGGTGATGGACGTAGTCGGACTTGCGCTGGTTGGCGCGCTCCGCCTCGTCGCGGGCGGCGCGCAGCTCGGCCTCCTGCTGCTTGAGGTCGCTGACGTCGCTGCGCAGCCCCACCGTGCCGCCGTCGCGGGTGCGCCGCTCCTCGACGCGCAGCCAGCGGCCGTCGGCCATCCGCTGCTGGAACGGCGGGCCGGGCGCACGGTGGCGGGCGATGCGCTCGGCCAGCCAAGCGTCCAGCTCGTCGGACGGCACGGCGTACTGGCCGCGCCGCGCGCCCTCGACCAGGATCGTCTCGAAGCTGGTGCCGGGGCGGATCAGATCCTCGCTCAGCGCGTACAGCTCGCGGTACTTGGCGTTGCACAGCACCAGCCGGTCGTCGGCGTCGTACAGCACGAAGCCGTCGGCGATGCTCTCGATGGCGTCCACCAGCAACTCGTGCGCGCGGAGCGCCTGCCGCTCGGCCTGCGCCTTGCCGGTGACGTTGCGCACGCTGCACAGCACCCGCGCGCCGTCCAGCAGCGCCACCAGCCGCGCCTCGAAACAGCGCTCACCGTCCGGAGATCCATCTGGCCCGGGCAGCGCGAAGTCCACCCCCGCCACCTCCTCGCCCTGATTCAGACGGTCGAGCGCGGCACCAACCAGCCCGCCGGCCGGCTCGGGCAGCACGTCCTGCACCCGGCTGTTGAGGAAGCGCTCCGCCGGCACGTTCAGCTCGGCCGGGCTGGCAGCGGCGAAGTCGAGGATGGTGCCGTCGCGCGCCAGCTCGAAGCGCATGTCGGGGTAGGCGTAGGACAGCGCCACCAGCTGCTCGGTCAGCCGCAGCACCTCCTGGCGCGCCGGCGTGTCGGGCATCACCTCGACCAGAACCAGGGGCACCCCGCCCGCGGTGCCGGCGGGCGAGAGCCGGATGTCCACTTCCAGCGCGGCGGCGCCCCGGCGCAGCGTCACCCGCGGCTCCGCGGCCCCGGCCGGCAGCGCGACGCTCACCGGACCGCCGTCCCCGATCAACGCCCGGGCCGCGCCGTTCAGCCAGATCGCCGACCCGGCCGGGTCAACCAGGAGCAGGGGCGTCGCCAGCCCTTCGAGCAGACCGAGCCCGTCCGGGTCGGGGTCATCGAGCTGGACACGGGTCATCGGCGCGCGTTCTGGTTAAGGGGCGTTTACCTGGATACCACATCCCCACGCAGCGCTGAAACCTGGGCGCGCACGCACCAGCCCCGCAGGGTGCGGCGTATTGTCCGCCCAGTCTCGCCCTCAGCCGACCTCCGGCTCGTCCCAGCGGTGGCAGGCGACGCGGTGGCCGGGGCGGACCGTCTCCAGCACCGGGACGCTGTCGGCGCAGACGTCGGCGGCGCGCGGGCAGCGGAGCCTCAGCGGACAGCCCCCGGGCGGCCGCAGCGCCGACGGCGGGTCGCCGCGCAGCTCCGGCTTGCGCCCCTCGGCGACGGCGAGCAGCGCCTGCGTGTAAGGATGGCGCGCGTCGGCGCGCAGAGCGGCGGGGTCCGCCTCCTCGACCACGCGACCGGCCAGCAGCACCAGCACGCGGTGCGCCATGCGGAAGGCCAGCGCCGCGTCCTCGGTGGCGAGCACCAGCGTGGTGCGCTGCTGGCCCTGCAGGTGCAGCAGGTGGCCGACCAGCGCCTCGCGGTCGGCGGCGTCGAGGCTCGCCGTGGGCTCGTCGCACACCAGCAGACCGGGATGCGTGACCAGCGCCCGCGCCAGCCCGGCGCGCGCCGCCTCCCCCACCGTCAGCGCCGCCGGGTAGAGGTCGGCGGCGGCCAGTGGCAGCCCCGCGCGCGCCAGCGCGTCGGCGACGCGCACCGGGCGCATCGCCGCGTCCTCCTCCGGAACCAGCGCGGCGTGCGTCTCGGCGACGTGCCCGCCGACGCTGCACAGCGGGTCGAGCGCGGCGCGCGGGTCGGGGAACAGCGCCTGCACGTCGCGCCGCTCGTGCCGCATCGCCGCCTCGTCGAGGATGAGCAGGTCGCGGCCATGCCACGCCACCCGCCCGCCCGCCGCCGGAACCAGCCGCAGGATGGCGCGCGCCACCATCGCCTTGCCGCTGCCGGTCTCGCCGAGCAGCGCCGCCGTCTCGCCCTCCGCCAGCTCGAAGCCGACGCCCTCCACCACGCTGAGCCAGCGCGTGCCGCCCAGCCATGTCCGCCCAACCGGGAAGGCGACGCGCAGGTCGCGCACCGACAGCACCGGCGCGCCGCCGGCCGAGGGCGCGGCCTCGGGATGCTCGCCCGGCTCCGGCGGCGGGCCCAGGCGCCCCAGATCCAGGTGCAGCGCGCGGTCTGCCGGCGCCGCGGCGTCGCGCCCGGCGATCACCAGCCCGGCCCGGCGCTCGCGCGCCCACGCCGCCAGCAGCCACAGCAGCCGCGCCCGCACCGTCGGGTCCAGCCCGGCGCCCGGCGCGTCGGCCAGCAGCACCTGCGGGTCGGACGCCACCGCAAGCGCCAGCGCGACGCGCACCCGCAGCCCCTCCGGCAGCTCGTGCGGATAGAGGGAGAGCCGGCGCGCCGCCATCGGCACCTCCAGCCTTTCCAGCGCCAGCACGGCGCGGGCCGGCGCATCCCCGCCCAGCACCTCGGTGAACTGGGCGCCAAGCGTGCGGTGCGGGGTGAGACGCGCCGTCTGCGGCACCAGCGCAATCCGTTCCGGCCGCGAAACATGACCGTCAGCGACGTAGCCCGTAGGGAGCAGCCCCCCGGCGGCGCGCAGCAGCAGGCTCTTGCCGGCACCGGCCGGTCCGCTGATCGCCAGCACCGCGCCGGGTTCCACCGCAAAGTCGGCGTTCAGCACGATCACCGTTCCGCCGCAGCGCACGGTCAGCCCGTCGGCCAGCAGCAGCGGCGCGCTCATGGACGCTCCGGCGCGAAGGCGGCCTCGATGCCGTGGCCGATGGCGTGCAGCGCCGCCAGAGTCGCCGCCAGCAGCAGCGCCGGCGGCAACAGCGCGGCCAAGCTCCTGGCGGCGCCGATCTGCGCCCCCCAGGTGCCGACCCCGCCCACGCCGAGGACGGCGCCCAGGCTCAGCACCAGCACCGCGCGCGGCAGCGCCGGCCACAGCGCCACCAGCAGCGGCCCCAGGGCGTTCGGCAGCGTGTGCCGCCGCCAGACCTCATACCGCCCCAACCCGGCGGCCCGCGCCGCCGCGTTGATGCCGTGCCGTCCGGCCTCCATCGCAACACCGTGCGTCGCCAGCGCCGCGCCGGGCACCAGCGACAGGAGCACCGCCGCGTCGAACGGCAGCGGCCCGCCCCCGCCCAACCCGGCCGCCACAACCGGCAGCAGCGCCAGCGGCAGCGCCGTCAGCCCGGTCGCGGTCCGCACCAAGGCCCGCCCGACCGGCCCGCCGAGCAGCGCCGCCAGCCCGCCCCACGCTCCGCCGAGCAGCGCCCCGCCCAGCGCCGCCGCGACGGCGAAGGCCAGCGTCGCGTGGCCGCCCTGCAGGGCGTCGGCGATCGGCTCGTCACCGACGACGCCGCGCAGTTGCGGCGCCAGCGCATCGGCCAACACCACCGCCATCAGCAGCGCCAGCCCCTGCATGGCGCCGCGATGGTGCGCGAAGCGGTGGCGCGCGATCCGCCAGGGCGATTCCGTTGCCATGTCGAAGCGGGTGCGCTCCATGGCTCACTCCACCCGCGCGCGCGGGTCGAGGCCGCCGCGCAGCACGGCGCCCAGCCCGCGCAGCAGGAGAACCAGTCCCGCGAGCAGCGCCGCCGCCGCCGCGGTCCCGGCCGCATCCCCGGCGCGCGCCGCCTGCACCAGCATGGATCCGGTGCCCGGCAGCCCGAACAGCGCCTCGGCGGCTGCCCCGCTGGCCACCGTCGCGGCGGCGAGCGGCCCCAGCGCGCCGGCCAGCGGCGCCAGCGCCGCCGGCATCGTGTGGCGCAGGAACGTCTCCCGCGCCGGCACGCCACGCCCGCGCGCGGTCAGCGCAAAGCCCTGCCGATCCGCCGTCACGGCGCCCGCGCGCCCGATCCGCGCCGCCTCGCCCAGCACCGGCACCGCGAGCGCCAAGGCCGCCAGCGCCGGCGTCTTCACACCCAGCGCCACGACCACCAGCGCCACCGCCAGGAACCCCGGCACCGCCGCCCCCACGGTGGCCGCCGCCTCGCCCAAACGCCCCCCGGCCAAGCCAAGGGGCGCGCCGAACGCCAGTCCAAGCGCCAGCGCCCCGCCGACCAGCGCCAGCGTCGCCGGCAGCCCAGCCGCGGCGCGGCCCAGCGCCGCCGTCCCTCCGGGCACGCCGAAGGCCGCCGCGGCCGCGAGCAGCAGCACCGCCGTCAGGGCGGCGGCGAAACGGCGCAGCGCGAAACTCACCATGGGCGGAGGTCGGAACGGGCGGTTGGCAACGGCATCGGGCGCGGTAACTCGTCCGGCGGACGGCAAGGCCCGACCGTAGCGGCGAAGCGCGGCTGCGGGCAACGGGAATCGCTCCCGTGCCGGAGCGGAACGCACCGGTCAGGTGTTCGTTGTCTACCGGCCCTCCTTCCGCGAGCCAACCGCGCATGCCGCTTCCGTCGCCCCACGCCACCACCCTGCCCGTCCCCGTCGCGGCCGAACCCAGCCTGTTCGTGCCGGGCCGCACCTGCTGGCGGGTCGAGCAGGCCCGGCGCATCGGCATCGCCATCGACGCGGAGAACTACTTCACCATCGCCAAGGAGGCGATGCGGCGTGCCCGGCGCTCGATCCTGCTGACCGCGTGGGACCTCGACCCGCGCATGCGCCTGACCCCGCACGAGCGCCCGCCGCGCCGCCCCGACCGGCTCGGCCACTTCCTGAACTGGCTGGCCACCAAGCGCCCGCACCTGGAGATCCGGGTGCTCAAATGGGACTATGCGGAATTGTTCGACATCGGGCGGGGGCAGCACCCGCTGTCGATCCGCCGGCTGTTCACCCACCCCCGCCTGGACTACCGCCTCGACAGCGACCATCCCACCGGCGCCTGCCACCATCAGAAGCTGCTGATCGTCGATGACGCGCTGGCCTTCTGCGGCGGCCTCGACCTCACCGCCAACCGCTGGGACACCCGCGCCCACCGCCGCGACGAGCCCAACCGCCGCCAGCCCGACGGGCAGTGCTACGAGCCGTTCCACGACATCATGATGGCGGTGGACGGCGACGCCGCCCGCGCGCTCGGCGACCTGTTCCGCGAGCGCTGGCTGCGCGCCACCGGCCAGCCGCTGGCCCCGACGCCGCCCGGCTACGACCCCTGGCCGGCCGAGCTGCTGCCGGTTCTGCTGCGCGAGCATCCGGTGGCGGTGGCGCGCACCGACCCGCACTGGGGGGGGCGGCCGGAGGTGCGCGAGGTGGAGGCGCTCTACCTCGACGGCATCGCGGCCGCGAAGCGAACCATCTACCTGGAAAGCCAGTATTTCGCCGCCCAGGCCGTCGCCGAGGCGCTGCGCAAGCGTCTGGCCGAGCCGGACGGGCCAGAGGTGGTGGTGGTCAACCCGGTGCGCGCCAACAGCTGGCTGGAGAACCAGGTGATGGTCTCCGCCCGCAACCGGCTGGCCCGCCAGCTCAAGGAGTGCGACCCGCACGGCCGCTTCCGCCTGTACGCGCCGGTCACCGACCAGACGCACATCACCGTGCACGCCAAGGTGATGGTGATCGACGACCGGCTGCTGCGCATCGGTTCGGCCAACCTCAACAACCGCTCCATGGGCCTGGACACCGAATGCGACCTCGCCATCGAGGCGCGCGCCGGCGACCCGCGCGAGGCCGAGGTGCGCGCCGCCGTCACCGCGGTGCGCGACGACCTGCTGGGCGAGCACCTGGGCGTCGCGCCGGAGGCGCTGGGCCGAGCGGTGCAGCGCACCGGCTCGTTGATCGGCGCCATCGAGTCGCTGCGCCGCCCCGGCGGCATGGGCCGCACGCTGGAGGTGCTGGAGACGCCGGATCCCGGCGTCATCGGCGCCACAATGGCCGATACCGGCGTTCTCGATCCCGAGCGGCCGGTGCCGGCGACCGAGCTGGTCGGTCGCGTGCTGCCCTCGCTGATCCCGCGCCAGCACACCGTGCTGGCGGGGCTGGCGATCCTGCTGGTGCTGGGCGGGCTGTACGCGCTGTGGAGCGTCACCGACCTCAAGGTGCTGGCGACGCTGGACGCGGTGATGGCCGGGCTGGAGTCGCTGCGCGGCACGCCGCTGGGACCGGTGTGGCTGGTGGCGCTCTACGTGCTGGCGGGGCTGGTGGTGTTCCCGATCACCGTGCTGATCGCCGCCACCGCCATCGTGCTCGGCCCGCTGGAAGGTTTCGTGGTCGCAATGACCGGCGCGCTGGCCTCGTCGGCGGTGCTGTTCTGGATCGGGCGCACGCTGGGGCGCCGGCACATCGAGCGGTTCGGCGGGCCGGCGGTGGCGCGGGCCAGCGCGCGGCTGGCGCGCAGCGGAATTCTCGCGGTGGCGACGATCCGGGTTGTCCCGGTGGCCCCGTTCACCGTAATCAATCTGGTGGCCGGGGCGTCGCGCATCCGCTTCCGCGACTTCGTCGTCGGCACCCTGGCCGGCATCGCGCCGGGAACGCTGGCGTTCAGCCTGCTGGGCAACCAGTTGGAACGGACGCTGCGCAATCCGACCGGGGCCGACGTGGCGCTGCTGGTCGGACTCGCCGCCGTGGCGGTCGGGCTGGGCTGGGCGGCGAGCCGGGTGTTGGGCAGGACAGGCTGGGGAGGCAGGGACTCGTGATCCGGTTCACCGACGAGCGGGTTCGGCGCATCGCGTCGGCCCTGCGGGCCGCCCGCGCCCGCCGCCACCTGCGCCCGCCGGACAGCCGGTCGAACCCGCTGCCCGAGGGCATGGCGGCGCTGCGCATCGCCACCTGGAACATCCACAGCTGCGTCGGCCTCGACGCCCGCTTCGCGCCCGACCGCATCGCCGAGGTGATCCGCGGCCTCGACGTCGATTTGATCGGCCTGCAGGAGGTCGGCTGGCACCACCGCGGCGAGGTCGGGCTGGACCAGTTCGACTACCTCGCCAGGGCCACCGGCCTGACGGCGCACGCCGCGCCCACCAAGCACAACGCCCGCGCCCACTACGGCAACTGCATCCTGACGCGGCTGCCGGTGCGTTCGGTGACGCCGATCGACCTGTGCGTCCGCCACCGCGAGCCGCGCGGCGGCGTCGATGTGGTGGTGGAGGTGGAGGGCCGCCCGGTGCGGGTGATCGCCGCCCACCTCGGCCTCGACCCATGGGAGCGCGCCAGCCAGATCGCCCGGATCATCGGCCTGCTCGACCAGCAGCCGGAGCTGCCGTCGCTGTTCATGGGCGATCTGAACGAGTGGACGCCCACCTCGCCGCGCCTGCGCCGCCTGGCCGAGTCCTTTGAGGATTGGGCGAGCCCGCGCAGCTTCCACGCCAAGATGCCGACGCTGCGGCTGGACCGCATGTACGTCCGTGGCGGCCTGAAGATCCCGGCCTTCGAGGTGATCCGCACGCCGATGACCCGGCGGGCGTCGGACCATTTGCCGGTGCGGGCGGTGGTGGCGGTTCCGTAACGGGTGCGTGTCGGATCCTTGCAGGCAACCCGGTCTACACGGATTTCACGGATTTGAGGCACGGATTACACGGATTTTTTTGAGGCTTGAGGCGCGTGCACGATCCCGCAAGCCTTTGCCGGATAGACTTCCCCAGTTGCGGCAACCTCTTTCAATCGTCATCCCGGCGAAGGCGGGGATGACGTGTAAGGAAGCACTCAGGCTGACGAGAAGCTGCGGCTGAACCACGAATAAAAAATCCGTGTAATCCGTGCTTAAATCCGTGAAATCCGTGTGACCCCGTTGTTCCCCGGATCACCGCACCGGCTTCAACTCGTAGATCAGCCACACCAGCAGCCCGACCACGACCAGCGCCCCGCCCTGGTGCGCCGCCGCCAGCGGGATCGCCACCACGCTGAGCAGGGTCGCCACACCCAGCGCGATCTGCACCAGCACCATAGCGCCGAGCAGCAGCGCCACCCGCCCGGCGCGCCCCGGCAGACCGGCCGCCCACACCCGCGCCGCCAGGACCAGCGCCATCGCGCCGGTGGTCAGCGCCAGCACGCGGTGCAGGAACTGCACCGTCGCGGTGTTCTCGAAGGCGTTGATCCACCAGGGCGACAGGTTCCACACCTCGGGCGGCACGACGTGCCCGGCCATCAGCGGGAAAGTGTTGTAGGCGAAGCCGGCGCGGATGCCGGCGACGAACGCGCCCCAGACGATGGTCACCGCCGCCAGCCCCAGGGCCCAGCGGGCGACGCGGCGCAGGCCCGCCGCCTCCGGCCGCCAGCCGGCCAGCGGGGCGGGGTCGAGGACGCCCAGCGCCACCCGGATCAGCGCGGCGTAGATCAGGATCGCCGTGCCCAGGTGCAGCGCCAGTCGGTAATGGCTGACGTGCGGCGCGTCGGCCAGCCCGCTCTTCACCATGAACCAGCCGATGACGCCCTGCAGCCCGCCCAGCAGGAACAGTCCGGCCAGCTGCGGCGCCAGCGCCCGCGGCACCCGCCCGCGCGCCAGGAACCACAGGAACGGCAGCAGGAACACGAAGCCGATCAGCTGCCCCCACAGGCGGTGGAACCACTCCCAGAAGAAGATCTGCTTGAACCCGGCGAGGTCCATCCAGGCGTTGTAGACGCGAAACTCCGGCGTCTGGCGGTACAGGTCGAAGACGCGCTGCCATTCCCCTTCCGACAACGGCGGCAGGATGCCGATCAGCGGCTTCCACTCCACCATCGACAGGCCGGATTCGGTCAGCCGGGTGATCGCCCCGATCACCGCCATGGCGAACACCATGCCGGCGCAGGCCAGCAGCCACACGGCGATCGGCCGCAACGCCCGTTCGGCATGGGGTTCGGCGCGGGAAACGTAAGTGTCGGTCAGGCTCGTCACGGGCAGCGATCCATTGGGGGTAGGCGGCCGGGAGAATGTGGGGACGGGGCCGGGCTGCGTCAAATGGGCCCCGCCCATCGGCGGGATTTGGCTGTACGCTGGTCCCGGGAATGTTACAAATTCGATTGAGCAACCAACAATTTGGGGCAGAAGCCCCCGGCAGGCGGCGATGACGGACCTCACGCTGGGCTACGGCCTCCAGTTCGCGGATCTGTATGAGCGGGAGGGGCTGCTGCGCATCGACCGCGCGTTCCTCGACCATCTCGCCGGCGCCGACGCCGATCTGGCGACCCGGCTGGAGGCGGGGCGCACCGCTCCCGACGCGCTGGAGCGCAAGGCGGAGAGCGAGCTGCTGATCGCCGTCGCCCCACACCTGGAAGATTTCCTCGGCCGGCTCTTCGGCATCCGCGCCGAACTGGACGAGCTGCGCGCCCGCCACCACGAGCTGGCGCCTCTCTACGCTGCCAAGCGCCTGTTCGTGCAGCGCCGCGCCGCCAAGGCGGTGGCGCCCGAGGCGATCCCCGGCCTGGACGGCGCCGAGCTGGCGGCGCGGCTGGAGGACTGGCTGGCCGGCCCGCTGACCGAGATCGCCTTCGCCCGCCAAGTGCTCGCCTGGATGGACGCCGAGGCCGAGCACGCCGACAAGCTCGACACCGCCGCGCAGTACGCGGCCTGGGCGGTGTTCGCCGAGGCCGGCCGCGCCAAGCATGGCAGGGGCGTGCTGTTCCAGGTGCCGCACAAGACCGATCCGCTGCACCTCGTGCCGCTGGCCGTGGAGGAGCGGCACGGCGCCCCCATGGCCAAGGCGCCGGAGGAGCGCTGCCGCCAACGCCAGGGCTTCCACCTCACCGACCCGGGCACCGACCTGAAGGGCGCGCTCGACCAAGCCAACTACTGCATCTGGTGCCACAACCAGGGCAAGGACAGCTGCTCGCACGGTCTGGTGGACCGCAAGGCCGGCGGCTACGCCAAGAGTGCCTTCGGCGTGACGCTGCACGGCTGCCCGCTCGACGAGAAGATTTCGGAGATGCACGCCCTCAAGGCCGAGGGGGCGCCGGTCGGCGCGCTGGCCGCGGTCGTCATCGACAACCCGATGTGCGCGGCCACCGGCCACCGCATCTGCAACGACTGCATGAAAGCCTGCATCTATCAGAAGCAGGAGCCGGTCGACATCCCGCAGGCCGAGACCCGCACGCTGAAGGACGTGCTGGAGCTGCCCTGGGGCTTCGAGATCTACAGCCTGCTGACGCGCTGGAACCCGCTCGACCTGCGGCGCCCGGTGATGAAGGCGACGAGCGGCTACAAGGTGCTGGTGGTCGGGCTGGGGCCGGCCGGCTTCACGCTGGCGCACCACCTGATGAACGACGGCCACACCGTGGTCGGCATCGACGGCCTGAAGATCGAGCCGCTGCCCGCCGACCTCTCCGGCGTGCTGCCCAGCGGCACGCGCGTCGGCTTCCGGCCGATCCGCGACGTGCACGACCTCTACGACCGGCTGGACGAGCGCGTCATGGCCGGCTTTGGCGGCGTGGCCGAGTACGGCATCACCGTGCGCTGGAACAAGAACTTCCTGAAGGTCGTCCGCCTGCTGCTGGAGCGGCGCAGCCGGATGACCATCGTCGGCGGCGTGCGCTTCGGCGGCACGCTGACCATCGACGACGCGTTCGAGCTGGGCTTCGACCACATCGCGCTGTGCATGGGCGCCGGCAAGCCGACCGTGGTGCCGATGAAGAACGGGCTGGCGCGCGGGGTGCGGCAGGCCTCGGACTTCCTGATGGCGCTGCAGTTGACCGGGGCGGCGAAGACCGAATCCATCGCCAACCTGCAGGTCCGCCTGCCCATCGTGGTGATCGGCGGCGGCCTGACCGCCATCGACACCGCCACCGAGTCGCTGGCCTACTATCCCGTCCAGGTCGAGAAGTTCCTGGCGCGCTACGAGACCCTCGTCGCCGAGCGTGGCGAGCCTGCGGTGCGGGGGCGCTGGACGCCGGAGGAGGCGGTGCTGGCCGACGAGTTCCTCGGTCACGCCCGCGCCATCCGCGCCGAGCGCGCCGCCGCCGCGGAGGAGGCCCGTGCCCCCCGCATCGCCGCGCTGCTGGAGTCCTGGGGCGGCGCCACCATCGCCTACCGCCGCCGGCTGATCGACGCGCCGAGCTACACGCTGAACCACGAGGAGGTGGCGCACGGCCTCGCCGAGGGCATTCGCTTCCTGGAGTGCGTCACCCCGCGCGCCGTGGAGATGGACGAGCATGGCGCCGCCAGGGCGCTGCACCTCGCCCACAACCCGGTCGGGCCGGACGGCGTGGTCGCCCCGGCCGCAGTGGACGTCACCCTGCCCGCCCGCACCATCCTGGTTGCCGCCGGCACCCAGCCCAACACCGTGCTGGCCCGCGAGGAGCCGGAGTGGGTGGAACTGGATGGCCGCACCTTCCGCGCCCTGGACGAGGACGGCAACCCGGTAAAGCCGGAGCCGATGCCGAAGCCGGCCGCGACCCACGTGTTGATGGCGAAGGCGCCCGACGGACGCTTCCTGTCCTTCTTCGGCGACCTGCACCCGTCCTTCTCCGGCAACGTGGTGAAGGCGATGGGCGGGGCGAAGCGCGGCTACCCGGTGGTCAGCCGGGTGCTGGAGAAGCGCTCGCCCACCGCGGTGGCGCCGGAGCGGCTGGTGCAGACGCTGAACCACGACCTGCGCCCCAGCGTGCACGCGGTGCACCGGCTGACGCCGACCATCGTCGAGGTGGTGGTGAAGGCCCCCGCCGCCGCCCGCCGCTTCGAGCCGGGCCAGTTCTACCGCCTGCAGAACTTCGAGACGCTGGCCTACCGCGTGGGGCACACCACGCTGGCCATGGAGGGGCTGGCGCTGACCGGCGCCTGGGTGGACAAGCAGCGCGGCCTGCTGTCGATGATCGTGCTGGAGATGGGCGGCTCGTCCGACCTGTGCGCGACGCTGAAGACCGGCGACCCGGTCATCGTCATGGGCCCAACCGGCACGCCGACCGAGGTGCCGGAGGGCGAGACCATTTGTCTGGTCGGCGGCGGCCTCGGCAACGCGGTGCTGTTCTCCATCGGGCAGGCGGCGCGCGCCCGCGGCTGCCGGGTGGTCTACTTCGCCGGCTACAAGAAGCTGATCGACCGCTACAAGGTGGACCAGATCGAGGCCGCCGCCGATCGCGTCATCTGGTGCAGCGACGAGGCGCCGGGCTTCGAGCCCTCGCGGCCGGGCGACAAGACCTTCGTCGGCAACATCGTCGAGGCGATGCGCGCCTATGCGTCGGGCGAATTGGGCCGGACGGACATCCCGCTGTCGGACGTAGACCGCATCGTTGCCATCGGCTCCGACCGCATGATGGCGGCGGTGGGGGCTGCACGGCACGGGGTGCTGAAGCCTTACCTGAAGCCGGGGCACGTGGGCATCGGCTCGATCAACTCCCCCATGCAGTGCATGATGAAGGAGATCTGCGCCCAGTGCCTGCAGCGCCACCGCGACCTGGAGACGGGCGAGGAGAGCGTGGTGTTCTCCTGCTTCAACCAGGACCAGAACCTGGACCGCGTGGACTTCGCCAATCTCAACGACCGCCTGAAGCAGAACGCCGTGCAGGAGAAGCTGACCGCGCAGTGGATCGACCGCTGTCTGCGGCAGATGGGCGCGCGACGGTAAGGAGTGCGCCGCTCCCCAGCCCTCCCCCGCTTGCGCGGTGGAGGGGGCAGAGCAACGGAGTTCCCTCTCCCGCGTGAGCGGGGGAGGGTTAGGGAGGGGGCTAGGCCGTCGCCGCCGGCGTCGGTTCGGCGTTCAGGAAGTCCGCCTCGCCCTGGAAGAGCGCGGCCTCGGCGGCGCGGCGCTTGACGAGACCCTGCAGGACCACCTTGCGGCCATCCACCGTGCTGTAGACCCACTTGCCGAACTCACCGGCAGCACCCGCGAAGTCCTCGGCGTTGACCTTCTTCAGCAGGGTGGACTCTTCGAGATTTCCGACCCCCAGGTTGAACGCGAAGGACGCCAGCGCGCCGCGCTGCTGCGGGTTGATCGTCACTCTCACCAGCCGGTCCACGCCGGCCGCGGCGCCGGTCAAGTCCTCGGCCAGATAGGAGTCGGCCTGCGCCTCGGTGATCGTATCGCCCAGTTTCACGCCCGCCGTGTGGCCATAGCCGATGGTCGGCACGCCGGCCGGGCACAGGTAGGCCTTCAGGTACAGGCCTTCGAAATGCTTCACCAGGTCGACGGCGTCCTGGCAGACCGGCTCTGTCATCGCACACCTCTTTGCGGGAATGAGCCGGAATGCTAACAGATCATGCGTTGTAAGTAAAATTTGATCCGCATCCGAGGCGTTTCCCTCGGCCGGATATCACACCGGCAGATCTTCCAGTGCGTGCAGCAGGAAGAACAGGCCGAAGAAGATGGCGAACAGCCCGGCGATCGTGGCGAACTCCAGAGCCGCCTCGGCCAGCCAGGCGTCGGACTCGTCATGGTCGGTGTGCAGCATGCTCGTTCATCCCTCCGCGTGCGCCCTTGGCGCATCCATTTGCCTAAAAATTTAGACAATTGGCGCAGGAAGGCAGTGACGGCCATCACACCGACCGCGAGGAACGCCCTCAGTGCAGCCGCAGTTCGGCGGCGACCAGCCGCACCTCGGCCGGGGCGATCAGCCCCTGGGTCGCCAGCTTTACCGAATGGAGCTTGCCGTCCAGGTTGCGCTGCCAGTAGTCGAGAAAGCGCTTCAGCACCGGGTAATGCGGCGCCATGTCCAGGTCCTGCCAGATGAAGCTCTGCAGCAGGGCGGGATGGTCGGGCATGTGGTAGAGGATCTCCGCCGTGGTCAGGCGGTAGTCGCGAAGCTGCCGGGCAAGGTCGGTCATGCGCACACCTCCGTGATGGTTGATCCTGCGGCGATCCCCTGTTGCGTTTTGATGAAGCTTGCCGCGCCAACGATCAACGCGCAACGCAGAATTTCGTTCCTTTTCAAAGACTTATCAGCAGACCCGCGCGACTGCTGCCAGCTTTTCGCACAAATGCGCCAACGACCCTCTTGAATCGCATCGGCCGTTCGATTAGCTGTCTGGCACTCACCGGGCGAGAGTGCTAACAACGCCCGAAACCCAAATTCCTTTGAGCCTTTGCAGGAGGCACGCACATGAAGTTCCGTCCGCTGCACGACCGCGTCGTCGTCAAGCGCATCGAGTCCGACACCAAGACCAAGGGCGGCATCATCATCCCCGACACGGCGAAGGAGAAGCCGCAGGAGGGTCAGGTGATCGCGGTGGGCCCGGGCGCCCGCGACGAGGCCGGCAAGGTGGTTACGCTCGATGTGAAGGCCGGGGACCGCGTCCTGTTCGGCAAGTGGTCGGGCACCGAGGTGAAGATCGACGGCGAGGATTTCCTGATCATGAAGGAATCCGACATCATGGGCGTCATCGAGGCCTAAGTCCTCCGCCCGTTTCCGCCGTCATCAACATTATCTGAATTCAGAGGAATCCGAGCTATGGCTGCCAAGGAAGTCAAGTTCTCCGCTTCCGCCCGCGAGAAGATGCTGCGCGGCGTGGACATTCTCGCGGACGCCGTCAAGGTCACGCTGGGCCCGAAGGGCCGCAACGTCGTCATCGAGAAGTCGTTCGGCGCTCCCCGCATCACCAAGGACGGCGTCACCGTCGCCAAGGAGATCGAGCTCGCCGACAAGTTCGAGAACATGGGCGCGCAGATGGTGCGTGAGGTCGCGTCGAAGACGAACGACCTGGCCGGCGACGGCACCACCACCGCGACCGTTCTGGCCCAGGCGATCGTCCGCGAGGGCGTGAAGTCGGTGGCCGCCGGCCTGAACCCGATGGACCTGAAGCGCGGCATCGACCTGGCGGTCGAGACCGTCGTGGCCGACATCAAGAGCCGCGCCAAGAAGGTGACGACCAACGAGGAGATCGCCCAGGTCGGCACCATCTCCGCCAACGGCGAGACCGAGATCGGTCAGAAGATCGCCGAAGCCATGGGCAAGGTCGGCAACGAGGGCGTCATCACGGTCGAGGAGTCGAAGAGCCTCGACACCGAGCTGGACGTCGTCGAGGGCATGCAGTTCGACCGCGGCTACCTGTCGCCGTACTTCATCACCAACGCCGACAAGATGACGTGCGAGCTGGACAGCCCGTACATCCTGCTGCACGAGAAGAAGCTGTCGGGCCTGCAGGCCCTGCTGCCGGTTCTCGAGTCGGTCGTGCAGTCGTCGCGCCCGCTGCTGATCATCGCCGAGGACGTCGAGGGCGAGGCCCTGGCGACCCTGGTGGTGAACAAGCTGCGCGGTGGTCTGAAGGTCGCCGCCGTGAAGGCACCGGGCTTCGGTGACCGCCGCAAGGCCATGCTGGAGGACATCGCCATCCTGACCGGCGGTCAGGTGATCTCCGAGGATCTCGGCATCAAGCTCGAGAACGTGACGATCGACATGCTCGGCACCGCCAAGCGCGTCCAGATCACCAAGGAGAACACCACGATCGTCGACGGCGCCGGCGAGAAGGCTGACATCGAGGCCCGCACCGGCCAGATCCGCGCCCAGATCGAGGAGACCACCTCCGACTACGACCGCGAGAAGCTCCAGGAGCGTCTGGCGAAGCTGGCCGGCGGCGTCGCCGTCCTGCGCGTCGGCGGTGCGACCGAGGTCGAGGTGAAGGAGCGCAAGGACCGCGTTGACGACGCCATGCACGCCACCCGCGCCGCGGTGGAAGAGGGCATCGTCGCCGGCGGCGGCACCGCCCTGCTGTACGCCACCCGCGCCCTGAACGCCCTGAAGCCGGCCAACGACGAGCAGCGCGTCGGCATCGAGATCGTCCGCCGCGCCCTGCAGGCCCCGGTCCGTCAGATCGCCTACAACGCGGGCACCGACGGCTCGATCGTGGTTGGCAAGCTGCTGGACCAGAAGGACAGTAACTTCGGCTACGACGCCCAGAAGGGCGAGTTCACCGATCTGGTGAAGGCCGGCATCATCGACCCGGTGAAGGTGGTCCGCACCGCCCTGCAGGACGCGGCCTCGGTCGCCGGCCTGCTGATCACCACCGAGGCGATGGTCGCCGAGAAGCCCGAGAAGAAGGCCCCGCCGGCCGGCATGCCGGGCGGCATGGGCGGCATGGACGACATGGGCTTCTAAGCCCAAGTCTCCGGCACGTTACAGGAAAGGGCGCCTCCATCGGGGGCGCCCTTTTTCCTTTCTTACAACTTGGTCTTCACGGATTGCACGGATTTGGGCACGGATTACACGGATTTTCTTATCCGTGCCTACGCCTGCGCTTGCGGAACCACCGTGGCGCCGCAAGCATGAAAAGATCCGTGAAATCCGTGCCTCAAATCCGTGAAATCCGTGAAGACTTGGTTGTCTCCATGACAGCCGAAGCTCACTCCGCCCCCGGCACGCCCTTGCTGGTGGAGTACTCGAAATGCAGCGCCTCGCCCGGGTGGACCAGCGGGTGGATGGCGTGCGCGGCCTGCGCGGCCTCGGCGAAGCCGCAGAGGATCAGCTTCAGCTTGCCCGGATAGGTCGCGATGTCGCCGATGGCGAACACGCCCTCGGCGCTGGTGGCGCAGGAGGGCTGCGTCACCGTGATGTGGCTGCGCTCCAGGTTCAGGCCCCACTCGGCGATCGGCCCCAGGTTCATCGACAGCCCGAAGAAGGCCAGCAGCGCGTCGGCCGGCAACGCCTTCTCCTCACCGTCCAGCGTGGCGACGCGCACCGCGGTGATCTGCCCGTCCGCACCGTCCAGGCCGGAGAGCTGGTAGGGCACCACCAGCTCGATCCGGCCGTCGCGCGCCAGCGCCTCCATGCGGGCCACGCTCTCCGGCGCGCCGCGGAACTTCGGCCGGCGGTGCACGACGTAGACCTTCTCGGCGATGTCGGCCAGCGACAGCGTCCAGTCGATGGCGGAATCGCCGCCGCCGGCGATCACCACCTTCTTGCCGGCAAAGTCCTGCTTGCGGCGGACCATGTAGTGCACCGACTTGCCCTCGTACGCCTCCAGGCCGTCCAGCGGCGGGCGGTTCGGGCCGAAGGCGCCGACGCCGGCGGCGATGATCACCGCCTGCGCATCGATCTTGGTGCCGATGTTGGTCTCGACCAGCCAGCGTCCTTCGGCGGTGCGGGTCAGCGTCGAGACCTGCTGGCCCAGATGGTAGGTCGGCGCGAAGGGCGCCGCCTGTTCGGCCAGCCTGTCGATCAGGTCGGCGGCGTCGATGGCCGGATGCCCGGGGATGTCGTAGATCGGCTTTTCCGGATACAGCGCCGTGCACTGGCCGCCCACCATGTCGAGCGCGTCGATGACGTGGCAGTTCATCTTCAGCATGCCGCACTCGAAGATGGCGAAGAGGCCGACGGGGCCGGCGCCGATGATGGCGACGTCGGTGCGGTGGGCGGTGGAAGCCGACATGGGAACTCCGGGATCAGGAACGGTCTTCGACGGGAAAACGGTCCCTACATGCACCCGATCCGGCACACCGATCAACCCCTGCGGCGGTCCGGCGCAGGGCAGCTCTGCCTTGGGCGCGGCCACATGTCGCAAATTTACGCAAAATTTTCGTTGAGTGCGAGCTATCCCGAAGGGATTATGAATCATGGGATGGCGCACCGGTTCGCGCCGCATGCGAACGGCCCGGCCGGGCCGGAGGTCTCCGATGAAAGAGCTGCGCTGCCTCGTCTTCACCGAGCAGGAAGTGGTCAAGGCCGTCCTCGATCGCCGCCGCAAGGTGCGCGACGCGCTGCCGATCGGCACCGTCCAGGGCGTGGTCTACACCATGAATCACGACACCGTCACCACCACCATCCGCATCATCGACGACCACGGCGGGGACCAGTCGCTGATGCTCGGCCCGACCGAGGTGGCGGCGGCCCTGGTCGGCTACTGCATGGGGCGCAAGGTTCCGCTGCCGGTGGATTCCGACAAGTGCCTGCACCTGATCAACGGCGCGCTGACGCTGATGATCACCATGAACTTCAACAAGGCGCCGCGCATGGTGGCGGAAACGCACGTCGCCGCCCACGCGGCCGACCAGCCGTCCCGTCTCGCCAGCTGACCAAGCCAGCGGAGATGGGGCTGCCCGGCCGCGGGCGACGGACGCTACTGGGCGATCCGGTCCATCTGGTTGTTGGCGATACCGCCCGGCGGGCCGTCGCCGACGCCGTTCGACGAACCGCTTCCCGCCTTCGCCCCTTCCCACGCGCCGGGGTACTGGCCGTTGTCGATGCCGCCGAGCGGCGCGACGCTGACCACGCGCTGCGGCGCGCTGGAACCGGTGGGAGCCGCCGCATAGGGCCCCGACGCTCCGTATGTTCCCGCCATGCCGGTGTCGCTGGAACCGAAGCCGCTGCACGCGGCGAGCGATGCGCTGAACGCGCAGACGATGAGGGTTCGGGTGAGCATGGGTTGCCTCCTTGCAGGGGTGCAGGTCTCGCCAGCGAACTGGTCCCATGCTGCGACGCAACAACCGCTGCCCGTCGACAGTGCCTACCGGTGATAGGGCGAGGTGGCCGGATGAGCCTTCCCGCCCCGATTGGACGACCCTCGCCTGCCCTTGCCGAAAGGCGCATTGAAGCCGGCTCGGCGGCCCCCAATACTCGCTGACCGATCGGCTTGGGTCGGGAGGCTCCGATGAGGGAACTGCGTTGCCTCGTCTTCACCGAGCAGGAGGTGATCAAGGCGGTCATCGAGCGCCGCCGCAAGCTGCGCGAGGCGCTGCCGGCCGGCACCATCCGCGGCGTCGCCCACGCCGTGCACGACGAGGCGGTCACCACCACCCTCCGCATCGTCGATGACCATGGGGAGGACCAGTCGATGACTCTGGGCCAAGCCGAGGTGGCGGCGGCGCTGGTCGGCTACTGCATGGAGCGCGGCATCCCCCTGCCGGTGCAGTCCGACAAGTGCCTGTACCTGATCAACGGCGGGCTGACGCTGATGATCACCATGAACTTCAACAAGACGCCGCGCTTCGCCTCCAGGGCACGGCCGGCCGCCGAAGGCCCGGCGCCGATGGGCGGCTGACGCGCCGGACCGGCGTCACACCAGCATGTCCAGCCCTTCCATCGGGCTTTCCCCCACGTTGCCGCCCGGAAGGCTGCGAACCGTCCGCTCGGTCTCGCGCAGCGTGTCGAGCGCGTCCTTCACGTCCTTCTCGACCAGCCGGGCGTCCCGGCCCGACTCGCTCCGCAGCCGTTCCGCCTGCGTGGAGAGGAAGCTCTTCAGCTTCTTGGCGAGCACGCGCGCCTGCTGGGCGAAGCCGTCCGACCCCGGCGCCTCCTTGTCCCCGTCCGCCTTGGCGTCCGCGGCCTTGCCGGTCGCGGCCTCGGCGGCCTGTGCCTCCGCGGCCTTGGCCTCGGCCAACCCGGGGTTACTGGCAGCCTCGGCCGCCGCCGCATCCGCAGACTCCCCGACATCGCCCTCGGCCTTCGCCGTGCTCCCGGCCTCGGTCCCGGCGCCATCGACCTTGCCGGCGACGGCGGAGGCGCCACCGGCCGGCGGCGCGGCCGGAGCGGCGGACGCGCCGCTGCCGCCGGCGGCGGTGTACTCCCTGACCGCCTTGGCAAGTTCCCGGGCCAGACGGGCGGCTTCGCGCGCCGCCGTCTTCGGGTCGCCGCCGAACATCTTCAGCGTGCGCAACGCCTCATTGATCATGTCCAGCCGCTGCTTCGCGGCCTGCTTGCGCTGCGCCTTGGTGTCGACCTTGGAGGCCTCAAGGGTCTTCGCGGCCTGTTCCGCGGCCGCGCGCGTCTCCTGGAGACGCTTGGCGGTGGCATCGTCCGGCGCCGTCCCGTCCGGCTTCGCCGCGGCGGTGAACCGTTGCGCGAGTGTGCGCACCATGACCTGTGCCACGCGTTGTGGCGGAAGAGTGATGCCGGCCATGACCAACCCCATCACGCGATTTTCCTCAACCAAAGCAGAATAGGCTGAAACAACGCCGAAGGCCATCGCCGCGGGGCTTGCCGAGCGAGGGTCCGGTCGACCAAAATCCGCCCGCCATGCCCCAGCCCGCCACTCTCCGCACCGTTCCCCTGCCCGACGAGGCCGCCACCGCGGCGCTTGCCCGCCGGCTGGCGCCCGCGCTTCAGCCTGGTGACGTCCTGGCGTTGCGCGGCGACCTCGGCGCCGGCAAGACCGCCTTCGCCCGCGCGCTGGTCCGCGCCCTGCTGGGCGATGCGGAAGCCGAGGTGCCCTCGCCCACCTTCACGCTGGTGCAGACCTACGACGCCCCGGCCGCGCCGGTCTGGCACTTCGACCTCTACCGGCTGTCCGGCCCCGACGAGGTGCAGGAACTGGGCTGGGACGAGGTGGCCGACGGCATCGCCCTGGTGGAGTGGCCCGACCGCCTCGGCCCCCTGCTGCCCGGCGACCGCCTGGAGCTGACCATGGCCTTCGACGGTCCCGAAACGCGCCGCGCCGAACTGGCCGGGTTCGGCGCCTGGGGGTCGCGCCTCGCCGCGCTGGAGCTGCCGTGAGCGACCGGATCGCCGCCTTCCTCGCCCGCCACGGTCTCGCCGACGCCGCGCGCCGCCCGCTCGCCGGCGACGCCTCGGCGCGGCGCTACGAGCGGCTGCGCGCACCCGACGGCCGCCCGCTGATCCTGGCCGACACGCCGGCCCCCAAGGACGACTTGATCCCCTTCATCGCCATCGGCGACGCGCTGGCCGCCCTCGGTCTCTCGGTGCCCGCGGTGGTCGCCGCCGATGTGGACGCGGGCTTGGCGCTGCTGGAGGACTTCGGGGACGCGACGTTCTCCCGCCTGCTCGAGTCCGGCGAGGATCCGGACAGCCTCTACGCGCTCGCCACCGACGCGCTGGTCGCGCTGCACCGCCGCTTCCGCCCAGGCGGGCTGGAGTTGCCGGTCTACGATGCCGCCCTGTTCACCGAGCAGGTGATGCTGTTCGCCGATGTCTACGTGCCCGTCGCCACCGGCCGCCCGCTGCCGGCGGCGGACCGCGCGGCGTTGGAGTCCGCCTGGGCCGGGGTGATCGCCGACGCCTGCGCTGGCCCGGCGTCGCTGCTGCTGCGCGACTACCACGTCGACAATCTGATGCGGCTCGACCGGCCGGGCGTCGCGGCGGCCGGCCTGCTGGACTTCCAGAACGCCGGGATCGGCCCCGTCGCCTACGACCTCGTGTCGCTGCTGGAGGACGCGCGGCGCGACGTGCCGCAGGCTCTTGCGGCGCGCATGGTAGAGCGGTATGTCAGCGCCTTCCCGGACCTCGACCGGGCGGCGCTCCGCCGCTCCTACGCGGTCTTGGGGGCGGTGCGCCACGCGCGCATCGTCGCCGTCTTCACCCGCTTGGCGCTGCGCGACCGAAAGCGCGGCTACCTTGTCCACCTGCCGCGCGTCTGGCGCCTTCTGGAAGGCCAGCTCGCCAAACCCGACCTCGCCCCGGTGACTGCGTGGTTCGACCGCCACCTGCCGCCGGGCCTTCGTGCCGACTTTGTCATTCCGGAGACGGAATTATGAGCAAGCCTTCCTGGATGCCCCGCAAGGCGATGGTGCTGGCCGCCGGCCTCGGCCTGCGCATGCGCCCGCTGACGCTGGAGCGCCCGAAGCCCCTGATCAACGTCGGCGGCAAGCCGATGCTCGACCACGCGCTCGACCGTCTGGCCGAGGCCGGGGTCGAGACCGCGGTGGTCAACGCCCACTGGCAGGCCGACATGATCGCCGCCCACCTGAAGGGCCGCAAGAAGCCGAAGATCGTCGTCTCGCACGAGGACACGCTGCTGGAGACCGGCGGCGGCGTGAAGAAGGCGCTGCCGCACCTCGGCAAGGACCCGATCCTGGTGGTCAACGCCGACATCCTGTGGCTGGACGGCCCGACGCGGGCGCTCGGCCGCTGCGCCGCGCACTGGAACCCGGAGACCATGGACGCGCTGCTGCTGCTGATGTCCACCACCCGGGCGGTGGGCTACGACGGGCGCGGCGACTTCCACATGGACCCGCTGGGCCGCCTGATCCGCCGCGGCGAGGGCGAGATCGCCCCCTTCGTCTTCGCCGGCGTGCAGATCATCAAGCCCGAGCTGTTCGCCCAGGACACGCCGGACGGCGCCTTCTCCACCAACCTGGTGTGGGACCGCCTGCAGGAGTCGGGGCGGCTGTTCGGTCTGGCGCACGACGGCCCGTGGTTCCACGTCGGCACGCCGGCGGCGCTGCTGGAGTCCGAGGAGCTGCTGGCGACCGGCGGCATCCGCTGGTTCTGGCCGTGAGGGCGGGCGGCACGAACGTCCACACGATCCCGGCCGGCGCGCCGTTCGTCGACACGCTGGCCGCCGGCATCCTGGCGCGCGTCGGTGACGACCCGCTGGAGCTGGCGGCGTACACCGTGCTGCTCCCCACCCCGCGCGCCTGCCGGTCCTTGCGCGAGGCGTTCCTGCGCCTGTCCGGCGGCCGGCCGATGCTGCTGCCGCGGCTCAGCCCGCTCGGCAGCGTCGATGCCGACGCGCTGGCGCTGACCTCCGAATCGCTGCCCAGCCTGCACGACGCGCTGGATCTGCCCGAGGCCGTGTCGCCCCTGAAGCGGCAGCTGCTGCTGGCCAAGGCGGTGCTGGCCGCCCCCGACCTCGCCGTCACCCTGCCGCAGGCGGCGCGGCTGGCCGCCGACCTCGGCCGCTTCGTCGACGAGGTGCACACCGAGCGCCTGCGCTTCGACGGCCTGCACGCGGTGGTGCCGGAGGACTACGCCGCGCACTGGCAGGAAACGCTCAAGTTCCTGCGCATCATCACCGAGCATTGGCCGCTGATCCTCCAGCAGGAGGCCGGCGGCATCGACCCCGCCGCGCGGCGCAACACCGTTCTGGAGACGCTGGCCGCCCTGTGGGCCGCCGCCCCGCCGCCCGGTCCGGTGATCGCCGCCGGCGACACGGGCTCGATCCCCGCCACCGCCGACCTGCTGGCGGTGATCGCCGGGCTGCCGAACGGCACGCTGGTCCTGCCCGGCATCGACCAGGACAGCGACGACGCGACCTGGGACGCCATCCGCGCCGACGAGGCGCACCCGCAGCACGCCCTCGCCCGCCTGCTCGACAAGCTGAGGCTCGACCGCCGCGCCGTCCGCCCCTGGAACTGCACCGCCGAGCCGCGCCCGGCGCGCTCCTGCCTGCTCGCCGAGGCGATGCGCCCGGCCGCCACCACCGAGGGCTGGCGGTCGCTGGAGGCGCTCGGGCCCGAGGCGCTGGACGGCCTGACCCGCATCGACGCCGCCAACCCGGAGGAGGAGGCGGCGGTCATCGCGCTGCTGATGCGCCAGGCGCTGGAGACGCCGGAGCGCCGGGCCGCCCTGGTCACCCTCGACCGCGGCTTGGCGCGCCGCGTCGCCATGGCGCTGAAGCGCTGGAACATCATCGTCGATGATTCCTCGGGCCGGCCGCTCGCCGACACCGCGGTCGGCACCTACCTGCGGCTTGCCGCGCAGCTGGTGGCGACGCGCGCCCACCCGCTGGCGCTGCTGGCGCTGACCAAGCACCCGCTGTCCGCCGCCGGGCAGGACGCGCATGATTTCCGCGCCACCGCCCGCGCGCTGGAACGCACCGTGCTGCGCGGCCCCCGCCCGGCCGAGGGCTTCGACGGCCTGCTCACCGCCCTCAAGGCCACCCAGTATTTCGAGTTCGACGGGCAGCAGGCGTTCCTGATCGACTGGGTCGAGCGGCTGCGCACCCTCGCCGCCCCCTTCGCCGCGGCGATGCAGGGCAAAGCGCCGCTGAAGGACCTCGTGGACGCCCACGTCGCCTTCGCCGAGGATCTCGCCCGCAGCGCCGACGAATCTGGCGCCGAGCGCCTGTGGCGCCACGACGACGGTGAGGAGGCGGCGCGCTTCATCCACGATCTGCGGCAGGCCGCCGATGGATTCAGCGACGTTCCGGGCCCGGAATATCCGGCGCTGTTCGAAGCCCTGATGGCCGGCCGCGAGGTGCGTGTGCGCTTCGGCCTGCACCCGCGCCTCGCCATCTTCGGCCCGATGGAGGCCCGCCTCCAGCACCACGACCTGATGATCCTCGGTGGGCTGAACGAAGGCACCTGGCCGGCCGACCCGACGGCCGATCCCTGGATGTCGCGCCCGATGCGCAAGGCCTTCGGCCTGCCCAGCCCGGAGTTCAAGATCGGCCTCACCGCGCACGACTTCGTGCAGGCCTGCGGCGCCGAAACGGTGGTGCTGACCCGCGCCGAGCGCGTCGACGGCACCCCCACCGTGCCGTCGCGCTGGCTGCTGCGCCTGGAAACCGTGCTGAAAGCGGTGAACCTGGACGGCCGGCTGGACGCGCAGGGCGAGCTGTGGCTCGCCTGGGCGCGCCAGCTCGACGAGCCGGACCGCGTGCAGCCGGTCTCCCCGCCCGAGCCCCGCCCGCCGGTCGCCGCGCGCCCGCGCAAGCTCTCGGTCACCAAGGTCGAGACCTGGATGCGCGACCCCTACGCCATCTACGCCCAATACGTGCTGCGCCTGAACGTGCTCGACCCCATCGCCGCCGACCCCGGCGCCGCCGACCGCGGGCAGTTCATCCACCAGGCGCTCGACGACTTCGTGCGCGCCTACCCCGGCGTTCTGCCGCCCGACCCGCTGAACGAACTGCTGCGCATGGGCCGCGCCGCCTTCGGCCCGCTGCTGGAGACGCACCCGGACGTCTGGGCCTTCTGGTGGCCGCGTTTCCAGCGCATCGCCGAGTGGTTCATCACCGTCGAGCGCGAGCGCCGCCCCACCGTCAGGCCGCTCGCCACCGAGGTGAAGGGGCAGTTGGAGCTGTCCGGCCCCGGCGGCCCGTTCCTGCTGACCTGCAAGGCCGACCGCATCGACCGCGACGGGCGCGCGCAGGGCCTCGTTCTGATCGACTACAAGACCGGCACCCCGCCCTCGGCACGGGAGATCGAACTGGGCTTCGCCCCGCAGCTTCCTCTGGAGGTCGCCATCGCCGAAGCCGGCGGGTTCGAGGGCGTCCCGGCCGGCCCGGTGGCGGAGATCGCCTTCTGGCGGCTGTCCGGCGGCAACCCGGCCGGCGAGGAGCGTCCGGTGAAGGGCGACGTCGCCACCCTCGCATCCGACGCCCGCGCCGGCCTGGAGGCGCTGATCCACGCCTTCGACGATGAGCGCACCCCCTACCGCTCCTGCCCGCGCCCGAGCATGGCGCCGCGCTACACCGACTACGCGCATCTGGCGCGGGTGCAGGAATGGTCCGCCGGCGGCGGGGGAGGTGGGGAATGAGCCTTTTCGAGCTGACGGGGGCGGACCGCCCCCTCGATCCCAACGTCCTGCAGCGCCGGGCCTCCGACCCGCTGGCCTCGGTGTGGGTCGGCGCGTCCGCCGGCTCCGGCAAGACCAAGGTGCTGACCGACCGCGTGCTGCGCCTGATGCTGGCCGGCACGCCGCCCTCGCGCATCCTGTGCCTGACCTTCACCAAGGCGGCGGCGGCGGAGATGTCGATCCGCATCAACCGCACGCTCGGCACCTGGGCGACCGCGTCCGAGGAGTCGCTGACCGACCGCCTGTACGACCTGTGCGGCGAGATGCCCTCGCCCGAGACGCGCACCGAGGCGCGCCGGCTGTTCGCCCGCGTGGTGGACTGCCCCGGCGGCATGAAGATCCAGACGATCCACGCCTTCTGCCAGTCGCTGCTGCGCCGTTTCCCCATCGAGGCCGGGCTGGCCCCGCACTTCGAGGTGATGGACGACCGCACGGCCGCCGCCCTGCTGACCGAGTCGCGCGACGCCGTGCTGCACGCCGGCCGCGCCGACCGCGACTCCGACTTGGGGGCCGCGCTCGGCCGCCTGACCGCCGACCTCAACGCCGAGGAGTTCGCCGACCTGATGGCCGAGCTGGCAGCGGAACGCGGCCGCATCCGCCGCATCTTCGACCGCCACGGCAGCCGCGAAGCCACCGTAGCTACAATCTTCGATACCCTGAACGTCCCGCCCGGCACCAGCGAGGCCGACATCCTCACGGAGGCCTGCGGCGACGCCGCGCTCGACATCCCTACCCTGCGCGAGGCCTGCCGCGCCCTGTCGCTCGGCAGTGCCAGCGACCAGGAGCGCGGCATCGGCATCCAGCAGTGGCTGGACGCGGCGGAGTCCCGCGTCGCCGCCTTCCAGGCCTACGCGCGGCTCTACCTCACCGCCGAGGGGACGCCGCGCAAGACGCTGATGACCAAGAAGCCGGCGACCTCCCATCCCCACGCGCTCCGCGCGCTGGAGGAGGAAGCGAACAGACTCGTTTCGCTTGTGGAACGGGTCAAGGCGGCGGGGGTGGCGGCCTCCACCGCGGCGCTGCTGACGCTGGCGGAAGCGCTTTTGGGCACCTACGAGACGGCCAAGCGCCGCCGCTCGCTGCTCGACTACGACGACCTGATCCTGTTTGCGCACACGCTGCTGACCGGCGACGGGCGGGTGCCGTGGGTGCTCTACAAGCTCGACGGCGGCCTCGACCACATCCTGATCGACGAGGCGCAGGACACCAACCCCGAGCAGTGGCAGGTGGTCTCCTCCATCGCCGAGGAGTTCTTCGCCGGCCTTGGCCGCCGCGAGGAGCAGGGGATGGTGCGCACCGTCTTCGCGGTGGGCGACGAGAAGCAGTCGATCTTCAGCTTCCAGCGCGCCGACCCCGCCGAGTTCGCCCGCATGCGCCGCCACTTCCAGGACCGCGCGCATGCGGCGGAACGCACCTGGGTGCCGGTCGACCTGGACATCTCCTTCCGCTCCACCGCCGCCGTCCTCCAGGCCGTCGATGCCGTGTTCGCCAGCGACACCGCGCGCGACGGCGTCGCCTCCGAGACGAACCCGACGATCCGCCACCGCGCCTTCCGCCGCGGCCACGCCGGGCTGGTCGAGCTGTGGCCGCCGGTGAAGCCGCAGGACGCCGCCGATCCGGAAGCCTGGGCGCCACCGGTAGACCGCGAGGCGGCGGATTCGCCCTCGGCCCGCTTGGCCTCGGTGATCGCCGACACGGTGGCCGACTGGATCCGCCGCGGCGAGCGGCTGGAGGCGCGCGGCCGGGCGATCCAGCCCGGCGACGTCATGGTGCTGGTGCGCCGCCGCACCGGCTTCGTGGCCGAACTGGTGCGCGCCCTGAAGGACCGCAGCGTGCCGGTGGCCGGCGTCGACCGCATGGTGCTGACGCAGCAGCTCGCCGTCATGGACCTGATGGCGGTGGCCGACTTCCTGCTGCTGCCCGAGGACGACCTGACGCTCGCCACCCTGTTGAAGGGCCCGCTGATCGGCCTGACGGAGGACGAGCTGTTCACCCTGGCGCACGGGCGCCGGGGCACGCTGTGGCAGGCGCTGCTCGGCCGCGGCGCGGTGGACGCGACTTTCGGCCCGGCGCGCGGCTACCTGCTCACCCTGCTCGGCCGCACCGACTTCGTCCGCCCGTACGAGCTGTTCGCCGGCATCCTCAGCGCCCCCTGCCCGGCCGACACCGTGTCGGGCCGCCGCGCCATCCTGCGCCGCCTCGGCCCCGACGCGCACGACCCGCTGGACGAGTTCCTGGCCACCGCGCTGAACTTCGAGCGCACCGAGGCTCCGTCGCTCCAGGGCTTCCTCGCCTGGCTCGCCGCCAGCGAGGCGGAGATCAAGCGCGAGCTGGAACAGGGCGGCGGCCGCGTGCGCATCATGACGGTGCACGGCTCCAAGGGGTTGCAGGCGCCCATCGTCTTCCTGCCCGACACCACCGCCACGCCGACGCAGAGCCCGCCGATCCTCTGGCCGGATGAGGGCAGCGCCGTGCCGCTGTTCGCCCCGCGCCGCAGTCACGAGGACGCGCTGTGCGCCCAGGCCCGCACGCGGGCCAACCGCAAGCGCGACCAGGAGTACCGCCGCCTGCTCTACGTCGCGCTGACCCGCGCCGAGGACCGGCTTTACGTCTGCGGCTGGCAGGGCAAGCGCGACCCGGCCGAGGGCTGCTGGTACCGCCTCGTCGAGGAGGCGATGCGCGAGATCGCCGTGGAGGCGGAGTTCGATTTCACCCGGCTGTGCCCCGCCGACGGCTGGAACGGCCCCGGCTGGCGACTCGCCGACCAGCAGATCGTCCCCGCCCACCCGGACAACGCCGACTGGACGCCGGCCGACGCCAAACCCGCCCTGCCGCCCTGGTGGAACACCCGCCCGCCGCCGGAGCCGGAGCCGTCGCGCCCCCTCACCCCGTCGAAGCCCGAGGGGGAGGAGCCGGCGGTGCGCTCGCCGCTCGGCGCTGACGACGGGAAGCGCTTCCAGCGCGGCATCCTCGTGCACCGCCTGCTGCAGACGCTGCCCGACCTGCCCCCCGACCTGCGCGAGTCCGCCTGCCGGCGCTTCCTGGCCCGCTCCGCCCACAAGCTGACGGCCGAGCAGCAGGACGAAATCGCTTCCGAAACGATGGCCGTGCTGACCGCGCCGGAGTTCCGCGCCCTGTTCGCCCCCGGCTCGCGCGCCGAGGTGCCGGTGGTCGGCGTGGTGCAGGGGCGCGCGCTGTCCGGCCAGATCGACCGGCTGACGATCACCGACGAGGCGGTGTGGGTGGTGGACTACAAGACCAATCGCCCGCCGCCGCGCCGGGTGGCGGACGTGCCGCCGGTCTACGTGCAGCAGCTGGCCGCGTACCGCGCCGCGGTGGCGGCGATCTACCCCGACCGGACGGTGCGGTGCGTGCTCTTGTGGACGGACGGGCCGTTCCTGATGGAGTTGCCCCCGGATCTCCTTGCGGGATCAACGGGTTGATGCGCGCAAAGCAGGTCCGGCATACCACACCTTGACCGAACCGCCGGGAACGACCTACATTTTGCCCCGTTTCCCCTGTCAGGGACGATCCCGCCCCGAACGCCGGGCCGGGTCCGCCGCATGGCCCGCGGCGACCGCCCTGAACCGATGCAAGAGGTCCCATGAGCAGCACCGTTAAGGTCACCGACGCCAGCTTCGAGCAGGATGTCCTCAAGGCCCCCGGGCCCGTCCTGGTCGATTTCTGGGCGGAGTGGTGTGGTCCCTGCAAGATGATCGCCCCCGCGTTGGACGACCTTGCGGCGGAGTTCGAGGGCAAGCTGACGATCGCCAAGATCAACATCGACGAGAACCCGCAGACGCCGAACAAGTACGGCGTGCGCGGCATCCCGACGCTGATGATCTTCCGCGACGGCAACGTCGCCGCCACCAAGATCGGCGCCATGCAGAAGAGCGCCCTGAAGACCTGGATCGAGAGCTCCATCGCCTGATCCGGCGCCTGATCCGCCGCCGCATCGCGGCGCACCGGACCCCGCCGGCCCTCCGGCGGGGTTTTCGTTTGCGCGCCGCCCGCGCGATCCGCACACTCAGGCCATGGCCTACCGTCTGCCGCCCCTCACCACGCTTCGCCTGTTCGAGGCCTCCGGCCGCCACCTCTCCTTCAAGCGCGCCGCGGAGGAGCTGAACCTCACCCCCTCCGCCGTCAGCCATGGCATCCAGACGCTGGAGGACTGGCTGGGCGTGCCGCTGTTCGTGCGCGGCAACCGCACCCTGGCGCTGACCGAGGCGGGAAGCGCCTACCTGCAGCCGGTGGGAGCGGCGCTGGAAGCGCTGGCGCGTGCCACCGACGCGGTGCCCGGCCGCCGCCCCGCCGGCCGGCTGCACGTCAGCTCGGCGCCCAGCTTCGCGCTGTGCTGGCTGATCCCCCGCCTGCCCGCCTTCCAGGAACGCTACCCGGACATCTCGGTGTCGCTGGACACCGCGCACCGTGTCCTCGCCTTCCCGCGCGACGGCGTCGACCTGGGCATCCGCCTCGGCCGCGCGCCGTGGCCGGACCTCGTCTCGGTCAAGCTGCTGGACGAGGTGCTGGTCCCGGTCTGCGCCCCCGCGCTGGCGGCGCGCATCCACAGCGTGGCCGACCTCGCGCGCGTGCCGCTGCTGCACGTCGCCTCCGTCAGCGAGGACTGGGAGGCATGGCTCGCTGCGGCCGGGCACGCCGGAGCATTGGACGTGTCGCGCGGGCTGCGCTTCGACGCCCTGCGCTACGCCGCCGACGCCGCGGCGCAGGGGCTCGGCGTCACCATCGGCCGGCGCCCGACGCTGGACGCGATGATCGCATCCGGCGCGCTGGTCCCCGTGCTCGACCCGGTGCCGGCGCAGACCGCGTGGTGGCTGGTGGAAGCCCCCGAATCGGCCGGCCGCGCCGACATCGCCGCCTTCCGCACGTGGCTGCTGGCGGAGATGGCGAAAGCCGCCGAATGAATCCCACTCACCCGAAGCGCAGGGCTTCGCGTTTGCCGGATGCCGCGGCGCGGGCGAAGCTGATGGGCATGGACCATCCATTCCGATCCCGAAAGGAACGGTCATGCACATCACCTTACCTCGCCTCCACTGGCCTTTCCCGACGCGCGCCGCAGCCTTCCTCCGCCGCTGGTGGCGGTGGCGGGTCGAGCGCTGGGAGCTGCTCGCCATGAGCGAGCGCGAGTTGCGCGACATCGGCCTGACGCGCACCGACGCCCGCGCCCTTGCCAGCCGGTCGCTCTGGCGGCGGTAAGGTCAGCGAGTCCGCCCGGGTCGCGGCCGGGCGGCCTCCACCTGCGTCGCCATCCGCTCGATGATGTGTTCCGCCGCCTTGTGGCGAGCCTGCTGCGCCGCCGTCATTTCCTCGCGGCGGTGCGCGGCCGCCGCGTCTTCCAGTGCCGCGCGCGCCTCCTCTGCATTCACCACCCCCTTCTCGACCAGCAACAGAAGCACCGACTCACAGATCGACAGCGCGGCCAGCCCCGCCGCATCGTCGTTCGCTGACATGTCTGCCCCGTCCTCCAGCACCACCCCAACGCGCGTATAAACACCCGCCGCGCCTCCCTATCCCGTCCGCCCCGAGAAAAATTGCAGACCATTAACCTATGTTATGGCCCCCGGCCGAAGAAGATTTAAACGTTCGCCAGCGCCCAGCCGAGGCGCCGCTACGCTTCTTCTGGCGTGGCGACGACGGAATACTGAAGGCCGGGAAACAACGATGGTTCGCGCACCGGCAGGAAAGGCGCCGGGAAGTCCCCTCTGGCTGAAGCTCAGCAGTTACGTCACGCTGACCCGCGACGAAACCGCGTTCCTTTTGGCCCTGGAGCGCAGCGTCGCGCGCCAGCCCGCCCGCGCCGACCTGCTGCGCCAGGGCGACCGCTACGGCGAGGCCAGCGTGCTGCGCGACGGCTGGGCAATCCGCCACAAGGCGTTGCCGGATGGGCGGCGGCAGGTGGTCAACTTCGTGCTGCCCGGTGACATCATCGGCATTTATTCGAACCTGTTCGAATGCACGGACCATTCCGTCACCACGCTGACTCCGGTCGAGGTCGCCAGCTTCCCACCCGAGCGCATCGTCGAGCTGTTCCGCAACTTCCCCCGTCTCGCCGCTGCGCTGGCGTGGTCCGGCGCGCGGGAGGAGGCGATGGTGGCCGAGCGGCTGCTCAGCCTCGGCCGCCGCACCGCGCTGGAGCGCGTCGCCCACCTGATCGTCGAGCTGCTGCGGCGCCTCAGCGTGGTCAACATGGCGCAGGACGGCCATTTCACGCTGCCGGTGACGCAGGAGATCATGGCCGACGCGCTGGGCCTCAGCATCGTGCACGTCAACCGCACGCTGCGCCGCCTGCGCGACAGCGGGCTGGTCGAGGTCAGCGGCCAGCGCATCACCGTCCAGGACGTGTCCCGGCTCGCCGTCGTCGGCCAGTTCGACGAGCTGTACCTGCACCTGATCCAGGCGCCCGGCCATCTGGAGCGCGCCTTCTCCGATCACCCGGCGAAGCGCCGGACGATCCGTTCCACCGACCCGACGTAGGACCCGCCGAACAGCCGCACGTGGACCAGCAGCGGGTAGAGGTTGTAGAGGTCGCGCCGCACCTCGAAGAAGCCGGGGCGCAGCGGCCGGATCTCGCCGTAGCGGCGGAAAAACGCCGCGCCGAAGGTGCCGAACAGCGTGGTGAAGGCCAGCTCGATCTCCGGGTCGGCGTGGTGGATGGCTGGATCTATGAAAGCCGCCACGCGCCCGCCGCGCACCAGCACGTTGCCGGTCCACAAATCGCCGTGCACCAGCGCCGGCGGCGCCGGGGTGCCGACCAGCTCCGGCAGGCGGCCGGCCAGCGCCTCGATCCGGCGCATCAGCGCGGAGTCGATGCGGCCTTCCGCCAGCGCCGCGCGCGCCATGGCCAGCAGCCGGCGGTCGCGGAAGAAGGCGATCCAGTCGTCGGACTCCGCGTTGTCCTGCGGCAGCGGCCCGATGGGCGTCGAGCGCGGGAAGCCGTAGCGCGGCGCCGCGATGCCGTGCAGGGCGGCGATTAGCTCCGCCGCGTGCTCCTCGGCCTGCGGCGTGATGGCGTCGCCGCCCTCGACGAAGTCCATCAGCAGCAGCCGGTCATCGCCATGGTGCACGGCCGGCACCGGCAGCCGGCTGTGCGCCGCGAGGTGGCGCAGCATGAAGCCCTCCGGCTCCAGCCCGTGCCCGGCCTTGGCGACCAGCGTACGCCCGTCGGTCAGAGCGACAGTGAACAATTCGGCGTTGTGACCGCCGGCGAGCGGCCGGACGGACGCGACCGCGCTGCCAGTCGCGGATTCGATGAGGAGGTGGAGGTCGGGAGTCACACCCCCGCCCGACGGATGTGCTCCAGCAGCCCCCTGGCCCCCGCCTCGACAAGGTCGAGCACCTCGTGGAAGTGGCTGCCCTCGCCGTAGTAGGGGTCCGGCACCTCGCGCTTCGGCGCGGCGGGCGCGTAGTCCATGAACAGGCGGACCTCCGCCGTGCCGTCCGGAGGCGCCAGGCGGCGCAGCTGGCTCAGGTGCCCCGCGTCCATGGCGAGCACGTAGTCGAAGCGGCGGAAGTCGGCCACCGTGACCTGCCGCGCCCGCAGGTCGGCGATGTCCACGCCACGCGCCTCGGCGGCCTGCTGGCTGCGATGGTCCGGCGGCTCGCCGGTGTGGTAGTCGCTGGTGCCGGCCGAGTCCGTGCCGATCGCGCCCTCCAGCCCGGCCTCGCGCACGAGGCGGCGGAACACCCCCTCGGCCGTGGGCGAGCGGCAGATGTTCCCGGTGCACACGAACAGGACCCTGACCATACGCTCTCCCCCCTTGGCATTCCCGGCGCGTGTGGTCAACTTAGCCGATCCGGACCTTCGACCGCCAGGGTTGCCCATGCCGCTCCACCCTACCGCCCCCATCGTCGTCCTCACCGGGGCCGGCATCTCGCGCGAGTCGGGCCTGCACACCTTCCGCGACGCCGACGGCATCTGGGCGCAGGTCCGGATCGAGGACGTCGCCACGCCCGAGGCCTTCGCCCGCAACCCGCGGCGCGTGCAGGAGTTCTACAACGCGCGCCGCCGCGGCCTGCTGTCCCCGGAGGTCCGCCCCAACCCGGCGCACGCCGCGCTGGCCGAACTGGAGCGGCGCTGGGCCGGCGACGTCCTGGTGGTCACCCAGAACATCGACGACCTGCACGAACGCGCCGGCAGCCGCACCCTCGTGCACATGCACGGCGAGCTGCTGAAGGCGTTCTGCGCCCACTGCCGCTTCACCCTGGAGATCCGCACCGACCTGTCGGCGGAGGACGTCTGCCCGAACTGCGGCCGCAAGGGCGGCCTGCGCCCGGACATCGTCTGGTTCGGCGAGATGCCCTACCACATGGAGCGCATCTACGAGGCGCTGACCGCCTGCGACCTGTTCGTCTCCATCGGCACATCGGGCAACGTCTACCCCGCCGCCGGCTTCGTCGCCGAGGCGGGGGCGGCCGGCGCCCTAACGGTGGAGCTGAACCTGGAACCCTCGGCCGGCGCCACGCTGTTCGACCGGAGCATCCACGGCCCGGCCACCGAGGTGGTGCCGGCCTTCGTCCGCGACCTGCTGGCCGGTTCGGTGTGAGCGGCCTCGACGCCCTGCTGGACCGTGTGCGGGCCTGCACGCAGTGCGCCGCGCACCTGCCGCACGGCGTGCGCCCGGTGCTGCGCGCCAGCCGCACGGCGCGGCTGCTGATCATCGGGCAGGCACCGGGCGCGCGGGTGCACGCCACCGGCATCCCCTGGAACGACCCGTCCGGCGACCGGCTGCGACAGTGGCTGGCGTTGGACCGCGACGCCTTCTACGACGGGAGCCGCATCGCCATCGTGCCGATGGGCTTCTGCTACCCCGGCACCGCGCCCAAGGGCGGCGATTACCCGCCCCGCCCGGAGTGCGCGCCGCGCTGGCACGCCGAGGTGATGGCCGCCCTGCCCGCGGTGGAACTGACGCTGCTGGTCGGCAGCTACGCGCAGGCGCACTACCTCGGCGACCGGCGGAAGCCCACCATGACCGAGACGGTGGCGGCGTGGCGGGAGTACGGGCCGCGGTTCATTCCGCTTCCGCATCCAAGCTGGCGCAACACAGCCTGGATCAAGCGGAATCCGTGGTTCGAGGAGGATCTGGTGCCGGCGCTGCGGGAGCGGGTCCACAACCAGCTCGGCTGACGCCTCACCCCATCCGCCGCAGCAGATAGAACACGTACCCGTAGCTCGCGCCGAACCGCCGGTACAGGTCGATCTCCGCCGCCGCGGCGTCCAGCACCGCCGTCCAGCGCTCGTCGAGCGGGTGGCGCTCCCGGAACTCGGCGATCCGCGCCTCCAGCGGCCGGTAGTACTCGTCCCACCACGCCGAGGCCGGCAGCGTGACCGTCTCCAGCACCCGCCACCCCGCGCGCTCGGCCGCCGCGCGGTTCTCCGCCTCGGTGGCCATCGCCGGGTAGGCCTCGGCCCAGAAGGCGCGGGCGTCGGACGGCGGATTGCCGGTCAGCCAGGTCAGCTCGCTGACCGCCGCCAGCGCCCCCGGCCGCATCAGACGGCGCCAGCGTTCCAGCCCGCGGCCGAAGCCGATCACGTAGATGGCGCCCTCGGCCCACAGCAGGTCGAAGCTCTCCGGCGGATAGGCGACGTCCAGTTCCAGCATGGAGCGCCGCTCGACCTGAAGCCGGCGCCCCAGCCCGGCGTCGTCGATCTTCCGCTGCGTCTCGCCGAGAAAGGGTTCGTGGAGGTCGATCGCGGTCACCCGCGCGCCGGTGTGCCGCCCCAGCAGCAGCGTCGCCCGCCCGGTGCCGCAGCCGACCTCGAGCACCGCCGGTTCGTCCGGCAGCCCGTGCCGGCGCAGCCGGTTCAGCGCGTCGAGCGTCGCGGCGTCGGATCCCGGCGCCTGCCGCGGCAGGCCGTCGTGCAGCTGGAAGAAGCGTTGCTCGTCCATCAGTCGAAATCGCTGCTTTCGATGCGGTCCATGTCGTCGTCGGAGAAGCCGAAATGGTGGCCGATCTCGTGGATCAGCACGTGGCGGACGATGCCGTACAGGTCCTCGCCAGTCTCGCACCAGTAGTCGAGGATCGGCCGGCGGTAGAGGAAGATGGCGTCGATCTCGGTGCGCACGTGCGACACACTCTGCCGCGTCAGGTCGACGCCGCGGTAGAGGCCCAGCAGGTCGAACGGGCTCTCCAGCTCCATCTCCTGCTCGGTCTCCTCGTCGGGGAAGTCCTCGACGCGGATCAGCACGTTCCGGACGTGGCGGCGCAGCGGCTCGGGGATGGTGGCGAGGGCCTCGTCGGCCATGCGCTCCAGATCGGCCAGCGTGGGCGGGGCGGTGAAGGCGTGCGGGCGGTTCGCGGTCATGGTGGCCTGAGCCTAGCGGAGCTTGACCCCCGCGCCAAGCGGCGGTAAGCCGGATCGACATGACGCGTTAGGGGGAGGAAACCCATGTCGGAGAAGCTGGTCGGCGCCAAGCGCCAGGGTGCGCTGCGCGAACTGCACGGCTGGTCGGAAGTGCTGGAGCGCGACGCCATCCGCAAGACCTACCACTTCGCCGATTTCTCCACCGCCTGGGGTTTCATGACCCAGGTGGCGCTGCTGGCCGTCAAGCACGACCACTGCCCGGAATGGTTCAACGACCTGGGCCGCGTCGAGATCATCCTGTACACCCGCGCCACCGACGGCGTGACCGGCAAGGACGTCGAGTTCGCCCACCGCCTGGACGCCATCGCGCCGGCGCACGACCGGTAAGGGCGGCCGCTCAGCGCCCTGTACGTCTCTCTTTCGTCATCCCCGCGAAGGCGGGGATCCAGGAAGAGCCCTGGCAAGGGCGACATGAGTCATCTGGCTCGCGGACGCGAGCGCTGGATCCCCGCCTTCGCGGGGATGACGGAAAGGAATGTGCGCGTAGCGGGCCGACAACCCGCTCAGCCATTCTCCGCCAGCACGGTTCCCGCCAGGTACAGCGAGCCGCAGATCAGCGCGCGGCCTCGCTCGGCCTGCGTGACGGAGGCAAGCGCCGCCGCGGTATCGGCCGCCGGCTCGGCGTCGGCGATGCCCACCGCGCGCGCCGCAGCCGCCGCGGCTTCGGCCGGCAGCGACGCGTCCTCGCCGGGGATAGCGACGGCGCGCAGGCGGCGGACATGCGGCGCCAGCGGGCGCAGGAACTCCGCCGGTTCCTTGCTGGCCAGCATGCCGAACACCAGGTCGAGCGGCCGGCCGTCCTGCGCCGCCCAGGCGGCGGCCTGCACCGCCAGCACCTCGCCGGCGGAATCGTTGTGGCCGCCGTCCAGCCACAGCTCCCAGCCCGGCGGCAGGCGGTCCAGCAGCGGGCCGCGGGTCAGCCGCTGCAGGCGCGCCGGCCAGTTGGCCGTCGCCACCCCGCGCGCCGCCGCCGCATCGTCCACCCGCACCGGCAGATGGTCGAGGCAGGCCAGCGCCAGCCCGGCGTTGAGGATCTGGTGCGCACCGGCCAGCCCCGGCGGCGGCAGGGCGAGACGGCGCGCGGCGCTCTCGAAACGGAAGCCGGTGGGCGACGGCTCGGCCCGCCAGGAAAACACCGGGGCGCCCACTGCGGCGGCGCGGTCGGCCAGCACGCGGGCGACCTCCACGTCCGGCTGCGGCGCGAACACCGCCGGCACACCGGGCTTGAGGATGCCGGCCTTCTCCCCCGCAATGGCGGTCAGGCTGTCGCCGAGGAACTGGCGGTGGTCGTGCGAGACGCGGGTGATCGCGGTGACCGCCGGGCACTCGATCACGTTGGTGGCGTCCAGCCGCCCGCCCAGCCCGGTCTCCAGCAGCACCACGTCGGCCGGGGTGCGGGAAAAGGCCAGGAAGCCGGCGGCGGTGGTCACCTCGAAGAAGGTGATCGGCGCGCCGCGGTTGGCGGCCTCGCACTCCTCCAGCAGGGAGGTCAGGTGGTCATCGGTGATCAGGGTGCCGGCCAGCCGGATGCGCTCGTGGAAGCGCACGAGGTGCGGCGAGGTGTAGACGTGCACGCGCAGCCCCGCCGCCTCCAGCATGGCGCGCAGGAAGGCGACGGTGGAGCCCTTGCCGTTGGTGCCGGCAACGTGCACCACCGGCGGCAACCCCTTGTGCGGGTCGCCCAGCGCGGACAGCAGCCGGTGGATGCGGTCGAGCGACAGGTCAATGACCTTGGGGTGCAGCGCCGTCAGCCGCTGGAGCACGGGGTCGGAGAGGGCCATGGGTCCCTGTGAGCGTCGTGGCGTCGGGCCCCCCTCCTAACCTCCCCCCACTGCGCGGGGGGAGGAACAAAGCCCTCCCCCGTCGAAGATGGGGGAGGGTTGGGTGGGGGCCCAGCGAGAGGACTTACCGCGCCTCTTCCCGCACCGCCTCGGCCTGCGTAGGCGTGTGGTCGGCGGCGTCCGCCTGGACGACGTCGCCGTCCTCCTCGCCGTCGGCGCCCACGGTGTCCAGCTCCAGCGGCGCCTTCACCGCCTTCGGGCGCATCAGCAGGTCGAGCACGCGGATCAGCGTCGTGCGCAGATCCTTGCGGTGCACCACCATGTCCACCATGCCGTGGTCGAGCAGGTACTCGGAGCGCTGGAAGCCCTCCGGCAGCGTCTCGCGGATGGTGCTCTCGATGACGCGGGCGCCGGCGAAGCCGATCTGCGCGCCCTTCTCGGCGATGTGGATGTCGCCCAGCATGGCGAAGGACGCGGTGACGCCGCCGGTGGTCGGGTCGGTCAGCACCACCACGTAGGGCAGGCCGGCCTCCTTGACCATCTCCACCGCGATGGTGGTGCGCGGCATCTGCATCAGCGACAGGATGCCCTCCTGCATGCGCGCCCCGCCCGACGCCGGGACGACCACCAGCGGCGCCCGGCGGGCGACCGCCTGCTTGGCGGCGGCCAGCAGCCCCTCGCCCACCGCGATGCCCATGGAACCGCCCATGAAGCCGAAGTCGAAGGCCGCCACCACGGCCGGCAGACCGCCCATGGTGCCGTGGCCGACGACGATGGCGTCGTTGCGGCCGGTCTTGCCCTGGGCTTCCTTGAGGCGGTCGGTGTAGCGCTTCTGGTCGCGGAACTTCAGCGGATCGACCGGCGTCTTCGGCACCTCGATGGCGTGGTACTCGCCGCCATCGAACAGCATGCCCAGCCGCTTCAGCGGGTCGAGCCGCATGTGGAAGCCGCAGTGCTGGCAGACCAGGAGGTTCTCCTCCAGGTCGCGGTGGAACAGCATGGCCTCGCAGTTCGGGCACTTGTGCCAGAGGTTGTCGGGCACATCCTTGCGGGCGACCAGCGCGCTGAGCTTCGGACGGACGTAGTTGGTGAGCCAGTTCATCGGACCACTCTTCAGGAAATCGTGTTAAGCGCGCGCGCCGCGCACACCCGCGGCCAGTTGCCGGACGAAGCCGAGCACGTCGGGAACCAGCCCCGGCTGCGGCGCTCCGTCCTCGCCGAGGCTCGCCGCCACCCGGCTGACGATGGCGGAGCCGACCACCGCCGCGTCGGCGACGCGGGCGACCGCCGCCGCCTGCTCCGGCGACTTGATGCCGAAGCCGACGGCCACCGGCAGGTCGGTGTGGCGCTTCAGCCGCGCCACCGCCTCGGCCACCGCGGTGTCGCTGGCGGACGCGGCACCGGTGATGCCGGCCACCGAGACGTAGTAGACGAAGCCCGAGGTGTTCTTCAGCACCGCCGGCAGCCGCGCGTCGTCGCTGGTCGGCGTGGCGAGGCGGACGAAGTTCACCCCCGCCTTCAGCGCTGGGAGGCACAGCTCCTCGTCCTCTTCCGGCGGCAGGTCGACGACGATCAGGCCGTCCACGCCCGCCGCCTTGGCGTCGGTCAGGAAACGCTCCACGCCATAGCTGTAGATGGGGTTGTAATAGCCCATCAGGATCACCGGCGTGTCCTGGTCTTTGGCGCGGAAATCCGCCACCAGCTCCAGCACCCGCCTGGTCTTCGCCCCGGCCTTCAGCGCGCGCAGGCCGGCGGCCTGGATCGCCGGGCCGTCGGCCATGGGATCGGTGAAGGGCATGCCCAGCTCGATCAGGTCGGCGCCGGCCCCGGGCAGGCCCTCCAGCACGGCGCGGCAGGTCTCGTGGTCGGGGTCGCCGGCGGTGATGAAGGTGACGAGGCCGGCGCGGCCCTCGGCCTTCAGCGCGGCGAAGCGCCGTGCGATGCGTCCGGTCTCGCTCACAGCTTCACTCCGAGTTGATTGGCGACGGTGAAGATGTCCTTGTCGCCGCGGCCGGACAGGCACATCACCATCAGATGATCCTTGGGCAGCGTCGGCGCGCGCTTGACCACCTCGGCCAGCGCGTGCGCCGATTCCAGCGCCGGGATGATGCCCTCGGTGCGGGCGCAGAGCTGGAAGGCGTCGAGCGCCTCCTGGTCGGTGGCGCTGGCGTACTCGACGCGGCCGATGTCGTTGAGCCAGGCGTGCTCCGGCCCGATGCCCGGGTAGTCGAGGCCGGCGGAGATCGAGTGGCCTTCGAGGATCTGCCCGTCCTCGTCCTGCAGCAGGTAGGTGCGGTTGCCGTGCAGCACGCCCGGCCGGCCGCCGGCGATGGAGGCGGCGTGGTCGTCCGGCCCCTTGTCGAGGCCGCGCCCGGCCGCCTCGACGCCGACGATCTTGACGCTCTGGTCGTCCAGGAACGGGTGGAACAGCCCCATGGCGTTGGAACCGCCACCGACGCAGGCGACCAGCGAATCGGGCAGGCGGCCTTCCAGCTCCTGCATCTGCCAGCGCACCTCGTCGCCGATCACCGACTGGAAATCGCGGACCATCGTCGGGTACGGATGCGGGCCGGCGACCGTGCCGATCAAATAATAGGTGTCGGCGACGTTGGTCACCCAGTCGCGCAGCGCCTCGTTCATCGCGTCCTTCAGCGTCCGCGCGCCGGAGGTGACCGAGACCACCTCCGCGCCCAGCAGCTTCATGCGGAAGACGTTCGGCTGCTGCCGGGCGATGTCCACCTCGCCCATGTAGATGACGCAGGGCATGTCGAACAGCGCGCACACCGTCGCCGTCGCCACGCCGTGCTGGCCGGCGCCGGTCTCGGCGATGATGCGGGTCTTGCCCATGCGCCGGGCCAGCAGGATCTGCCCGATGCAGTTGTTGATCTTGTGCGCGCCGGTGTGGTTCAGCTCCTCGCGCTTGAAGTACACCTTGGCGCCGCCGAGCCGTTCGGTCAGCCGCTCCGCAAAGTACAGCGGGTTCGGGCGGCCGACGTACTGCTTCAGCCGCTCCTTCATCTCCGCCTGGAAGTCCGGGTCGGCCTTCGCGGCGTTGTAGGCCTTCTCGACCTCCAGGATGAGCGGCATCAGCGTCTCGGCGACGAAGCGGCCGCCGTAGATGCCGAAATGGCCGTGCTCGTCCGGCCCGGCGCGGAAGGTGTTGGGAATGGTCATCGCGGGATCGGGGACTCGAGTGCTGGGACGGGCGGTCTCACCCGGGAAGGCGCCACCATAGCGGCGCGCGCCCGACTTTTGAAGGGCGATGGGACCGGAATCGCGTCGGGAAGGCGCTATCCCCCCAGCGGCGGCGCGTACAGCAGCCCGCCCCTGGTCCACAGCGCGTTCGGCCCGCGCTCGATGTTGAGGCGCGAGCCGGCGCCCAGGTGGCGCTCGTACAGCTCGCCGTAGTTGCCGACCTGCGCGATGGCGCGGCGCGCCCACAGGTCGTCGAGGCCGAATCCCTCGCCGAGCCCCGGCGTCAGGCCCAGCAGCCGGCGCGCCTCCGGATCCGCCCCCTCGCCCAGCGCCGGGAAGGCGGCCCGGGTGGCGGTGATCCCCTTCTCCTCGGCCAGCACCAGCGCGTGCAGCACCCAGGCGACCAGCCGCTCCCACACGCGGTCACCGGCCTTGACGGTTGGGCTGACCGGCTCCTTCGAGATCACCTCGGGGAAGACCACGTAGTCGGCGGGGTTCGGGGCGTTCTGCAGGCGCTGGGCGAACAGGCTGATCCGGTCGTTGGTGAGCAGGTCGCAATGATGGTTGAAGAAGGCGCTGAGCGCCCCCTCCGTCGTGCTGACCGTGCGCACCGTCAGCTTGGCGCCGGTGGCGGCGATCCATCCCGCCAGGTTCTGGTGCGTCGTGGTCTCCTCGATGACGCAGACGCTGGCCGCGCCGACCTCCGCCAGCCGGCCCGCGCCCAGCGAGCGGTGCGCCATGAAGCCCTGGCCGTCGAACATGTAGACCGCCGGGAAGGCGATCCCCTGGGTGGCGAGACGGTGCAGCGTCACCGTCGAGCCGTCGGCCACCAGATCGACCTTGCCGTCGCGCAGCGCCTGAAAACGGCTGGCGGTGCTGGTCTCCAGAAAGTCCACGTTGTCGGCGCTGCCGGTCACGGCCGCCGCCACGGCGCGGCAGAAATCCACGAAGAAGCCCTGCCAGCGCCCCTGCGTGTCGAGCATGGCCAACCCGGCGCCGCTGGTCGTCACCCCACAGCGCACGAGGCCGGCGGCGCGCACCCGCTCTACCGTGCCCCCGTCCGGGCCGGCGACCGCCGGGCCGGCCAGCAGCCCGGCGCACGCCGCCAGGACGACGAGGATCTTCCGCATGCCGCGCTCCGCCTTCAGGGACGGCCCAGCATCCTCCCGGCAATCCGCGCCGGTCAAGCGCGCCGCAGGCGGCGCCGGGCGTGGCGAATTGCGCCCTTCCGCGGCGTCATGGTAGGTTTTCCATATGCTGTTCCCCCGGCTCGGCGTCGCCTTCCGCATCCTCGCTGGTCTCACCGTGATCGGCGGCCTCACCGCCGCCACCAGCGTCGTCGCCGTGTCGCTGTTCTCGCAGTTCCACGAAGGCTTCGCGCAGGTCGCCACGGCCAAGGTGCCGGGACTGGTCAGCGCCTCGCAGCTGGCGCAGCAGAGCGGCACCATCGCCGCGAACGCTCCCGCCCTGGTCGCAGTGCAGAGCCAGTCGGTGCGAGAGGCGGTGATGGCGCGCATCGGCGACCAGATCGACCTGCTGGAAGACCTGATGAACCGCCTGCGCGGCCGCAGCGGTGGCGACGCCGATCTGGCCGAGCTGGAGCGCCGCAAGACCGAGCTGCTGGAGAACCTGCGAACCCTCAACGCCCAGGTCGAGCGCCAGCTCGCCGTGACCGCCGAGACCGGCGCGCTGGTCGGCCGCGTGCTGGAACTGGACCAGCGCATCCGCCGCGTCGCGCAGGGGCTGGCGGAAGGCGACACCATCGCCCGCTTTCTCCCCGACGCCGCGTCGGCCGCCGAGGCGGAGGCGGTGCGCCAGTTGGAGCGCGACGTGCAGCGCTGGGCCGACCACGCCGGCCACGCCATGACGCTGATGCTGGCCAGCACCCGCGCCGACCACGAGGCGAAGGTCGAGCGCCTGCGCCAGGACTACCTGACGGCGCTGGACGAGGCGGCGGTGCCGCTGTCCCGCCTGCCGCCGGCCCCGAGGACGGCGCTGGAACCGCTGCACCGCGAGCTGACCTCGCTGGGCCTGGGCGAGCGCAACCTGTTCGCCGGCCGGCTGACCGAGATCACCCTGCAGCGCGCGGTCAAGGGCGCGGTCACCCGCAACCAGAACGTGTCGGACCGACTGGTCGCCTCGGTGTCCGACTATTTCCTCGGCATCGAGCAGGACATCGCCGCCCGCTCCGCCGAATTCGAGCGGGTGATCCGCGAGGGCGAGCGGGCGATCGTCGGCATGGCGCTGGTCTCCATCCTCGGCGCGCTGGCGATCTTCCTGTACATCCACCGCAACGTGGTGCGGCGGCTGCGCCTGCTGCAGGCCGCCATGACCGCGCACGAGGCCGGTCAGCCGGTGGCGATCCCCACGCGCGGCGCCGACGAGATCGGCGACATGGCGCGCGCGTTCCAGTTCTTCGTCGCCACCATCAAGGCGCGCGAGCGCGACCTGCTGGACAGCGAACGCCGCCTGCGCGCCATCCTGGAGCAGAGCCCGGTCGGCGTCTCCATCGGCCGCGCCGACGGCACGGTGGCCTTCGCCAACGCCCGCGCCGCCGAGCTGGCCGGCGTGCCGTTGGCCCGCTTCGTCGGCCGCCGGCACGCGCTCGCCCCCCGGATGCAGCCGTCCGTGACCGGCCGCGCCCTGCTGCCGTCGGGCGAGGCCGGGGTGATGGCGCGCGACGTCGAACTGGCGGTGGACCGCCCCGACGGCAGCCGGGTGTGGGCCCTGCAAACCCTCCAGCGCACCGAGTTCGAGGGCCAGCCCGCCGTGCTGGCCTGGAGCTACGACATCACCGAGCGCAAGCAGGCCGAGGAGGCGCTGCGCCACGCCAAGGACGCCGCCGAGGTCGCCGCGCGCTCGAAGTCCGAGTTCCTGGCGACCATGAGCCACGAGATCCGCACGCCGATGAACGGCGTGCTGGGCATGCTGGAGCTGATCGCGCTGACGCCGCTCACCGGCGAGCAGCAGGCACTGCTGACCACCGTGCGCGACAGCGCCACGGCGCTTCTGCGCATCATCGACGACATCCTCGACCTGTCGAAGATCGAGGCCGGCAAGCTCGACCTGGAGGAACTCGACCTCTCGCCGGTCGAGTTGGTGGAGGGCGTCGCCGACCTGCTGGCCCCGCAGGCGCACCACCGGCAGTTGGCGCTGGTCTGCCAGATCGACCTCTCCGTGCCGCCCGCGGTGCGCGGCGACCCCGGCCGGTTGCGGCAGATCCTGTTCAACCTCGCCGGCAACGCCATCAAGTTCACCGAGGTCGGCCGCGTCGTCCTGCGCACCACCGTCGCCGGTACCCCGGCGCCGGGCATGGTCACCCTGCGCTTCGAGGTGGAGGACACCGGCATCGGCATCAGCGAGGAGGGGCAGGCCCGCCTGTTCCAGCCCTTCAGCCAGGCCGACAGCTCGACCACCCGCCGCTTCGGCGGCACCGGGCTGGGGCTGGCGATCTGCACGCGCCTCATCGAGATGATGGGCGGCGCCATCGGCGTCGCCTCGGCGCCGGGCCACGGCTCGACCTTCTGGTTCACCGTCGACCTGCCGCTGGGCGACGCCGACCGGGCCGCGGACGCGCCGGACCTCGCCGACCTCACCATCGTCGTCGCCGAGGGCGAGCCGGCGCAGCGCACGGCGCTGGTGCGCTATCTCCAGGGCAAGCATGCCGCCGTCGCCGACGCCGCCAGCGCCGACGAGACGGTGGAGCTGACCGAGCTGGCGGCGCCCGACGTGCTGGTGCTGGCCAGCCGCCTGCCCGACGCCACGGCGGCGGAGGTGCTGGAGCGCCTCGCCGCGCTGGGCGCGCCGCCGCCGCCGACGCTGCTGCTGACCGACGGTCGGGAGGCGGGGGAGGCGCTGCCGCTGCCCGACGGCGTGCCGCAGGACACGCTGGCGCGCCCGTTGCACCGGGACCCGCTGTTCCGCAAGATCGCCGTGCTGGCCGGCCGCGCCGCCCCGCCGCTGCCCGCCCGTCCCGACGCCGCGGCGGACGGCGGCGTTCCGCAGCCCGGCGCCCGGCGCGAACCGCACGCCGAGGAGGCCACGGTGCTGGTCGCCGAAGACCACCCGACCAACCAGCAGGTGATCCTGCGCCAGCTGCGTCAACTGGGCTTCGCCGCGGACATCGCCGCCGACGGCATCGAGGCGCTGGCGGCGCTGCGCGCCAAGCGCTACCGCCTGCTGATCACCGACTGCCACATGCCGCGCATGGACGGCTATGAGCTGTCGCGCCAGATCCGCGCCGGCGAGCAGGAGGCCGGCACCGGCCGCCGCCTGCCGATCATCGCCATGACCGCCAACGCGCTGGCCGGCGAGATGGAGCGCTGCACCGCTGCCGGCATGGACGACTACATCGCCAAGCCGGTGACGCTGCGGCAGCTGGCGGACGCGCTGAACCGCTGGAGCGGCGCCACCGCCGCCCCCCTGCCGCCGGAGGAGCCACCGGCCCCCGCCGCCGCGCTGCCGGTGCTCGACCTCGACCACGTCCGCACCATGTTCGGCGCCCTGGACGACGAGGCGGTCACGATGCTGGAGTATTTCGTCGAGACCACCACCCCGCTGCTGGACGAGGCCGCGGCGGCGTTGGCGCGCGACGACTTCGAGGCGCTGCGCCACGCCGCGCACGCCGCGGCCGGGGCGGCGCGCACCGCCGGCGCCAAGGTGCTCGCCCAGGCCTGCTCCGCGCTGGAGATGGCGGCGGCACGCGGCGACCGCAGCGGCGCGGAAGCGGGCCGCGCCGCCATGGCGGCCACCTTCCCGGCGGTGGCCGACGCGATCCGGGAGTTGCGGGAGGAGGTGCCGGCGTAGCCGTCACCCCGTCCGCCCCAACCCCATCAGCAGCGCCGCGCGGATGGTGTGGGCCAGCACCTCCTTGGGCGAGCCGGGGAAGCGGTGCTCCTCCACCCGCGGCTCCTCGCCGCGCTTGGCGACCGCGACGTACACCAAGCCCTGCGGCTTGCCGCAATCCGGCCCCGGCCCGCCGACGCCGGTCACCGCCAGCGCCACCGTGGCGTGCCCGGCCCGCTCCAGCGCCCCCAGCGCCATGCGCCGCGCCACCTCGGGATGGTACGGCGTCTGCTCCTCGATCAGGCCGGTTGGCACGCCCAGCGCGTCGGTCTTCATGGCCGAGCGGTAGGTGACGAACGACCCGGCGAACACCTCGGAGCTGCGCGGCACGGAGGCAAGGCAGACGCCGATCAGCCCGGCCGTGCAGGACTCCGCCGTCACCACCCGGTCGCCGGACTCGGCCGACGCCTCAACCAGCCGCTTGGCCAGATGCTCCAGGTCGGAGGGCAGCTTGAACAGCGCCTCGTCGGCGCGCAGCACCGCCGGCCGGAACAGCCGCGCGTCCAGCGCGTCGAGCGGCCCGAAGCGGTCCTTCACGGGGTGGTCGAGCCGGATCGGGTTCACCCGCTTGAACCACGTCCGGCCCAGCCGGCCGAGCGTGCTGCGGAACACCCGCTCCGCCCGCTCGTCGCCGCCAAGCTCCAAAAGCCCTGCCAGATCATCCTTGCCGGCGCCCGGATGGCGGAACGCCGCCTCCATGACGGCGAACACCATGACGTCCCATTCCAGGTAGCTGGACCCGATCTGCGCCTCGTCGCCGGCGCCGATGCCCAGCCCGTCGGTCGGCGTGGCGCGCCACGTCCGCTCCGGCACGCCGTACGCCCGCGCCATCCACGGCACCTCCCACGACTTCACCAGCGACTGCACCGGGGCGAGGTCGCCGACGTCGCCGTGCAGGGTCCAGAATCCCGCACCCAGCTCGGAAAAGTTGTCGGTGCTCGCCACCAGCCCGCCGAAACGGTGCGCCTGGTCGTACAGGGTGACCATGCGCAGCCGCGCCCGCACGTTGCCGCGGCGGACGCGCAGCGCCTCGTCGTCCGCGCCGGCCAGCCGGGGGTCGAGGCTGCCCAGCTCCTCCACCGTGGCGCGGTACTGCCGGGACAGGTCGAGGTGCAGGTGCTCGATCCCCAGCGCCTGACATGCCTCGACGCCGCGCTCGGTCTCCACCGGGTCCTGCTCGATCGGCAGGGTGAAGCCGATCACCCGCCAGCCGGCGCGCTTCAACAGCGCCGCCGTCAGCGCGCTGTCCACCCCGCCGGACATGCCGAGCACCGCCGTTCCGGCCCCGGTCTGCGTGCGGTAGTCCTCCAGGTCCTTGACCAGCTGGCGGCCGACGCGCTCCAGCTCCTCTTCCGGCAGGAACAGCCCGCGGTCGATCTGCTCGTCGAAGCGCCGAGAGAACCACGGCGACAGGGGAGCGATCCGGCTCTGCCGGCTGAGGTCGAGAATGCGGTCGCGTAGCGTCATCGGCGCGTCCTTCTTCCGATAGGATCCCGCTGCGGGAAACGCCCGACCGGCCGATCCGTCTCGCGGACTACGACCTTGGTGCAAAGGAGGGGCGCCGCTTGCCCCGCCCGGTGTCCGGCTTGCCCGGCCGCCGGGGCTGGGCTAGTTTGTGCGCCGTGAGCGTGTTTACCAAAACCTACGCGCCAGCCCTGGCCGCCCTCGGGCTGGCCGTGGGCATCGGGCTGACGGGGCAGGCCGAGTCGCCGACCGCCTGGGGCGTGCTGTGCGCGCTGTGCGTCGGCGCGGTGGGCGCGCTCGGCTGGTGTCTGCAGTCCGAGCGCCGCCGGGCCGACCGTGCGGCAGCCGAGATCGCCCGGCTGGAAGCCCTGCTCGCCGCGGCGCCGCAGCCCTGGTTCGGCTGGGACGGCACCGGCGGCCACCGCGCCGCGCCGGAGTTCGTCTCGCTGCTGCACGGCGCGACGCCGGAATCGGGAGAGGACATCGCCGCGCTCCTTGCCCCCGCCGACGCCGGGACCTTCGCCGACGCCCTCCAAAGGCTGCGCGCGGACGGACGTCCCTTTCGCCTGGACGTCACCGCCACCGACGGCCGCCGCCTGCGGCTGACCGGCCGGCGCGGCCACGCCGCCGACGGCGGCGCGCTGCACGACGTGCTGTGGCTGGAGGACGTCAGCGACGCCTGCCAGTCCGCCGAGCAGGCCAAGACCGACCGCGCCGCGGCGGAAACCGCGGCGGCCGAGTTGCGCACCGCGCTCGACGCGCTGCCGCTGCCGGTCTGGCTGCGCCGCGCCGACCTGGGATTGGCCTGGTGCAACGGCGCCTACGCCCGCGCCGTGGACGCCGACCCCGACCGCGCCGTCGCCGAGGGGCGCGAGCTGGCCCCCGGCGGCGCCGTGCGCGAGCTGGCAAGCCGGGCGCGGACCGGCGGCTTCGCCCAGTCGGAGAAGCTTCCGGTGGTGGTCGGCACCCAGCGCCGCCTGCTGGAGGTGACCGAGGCCCCGCTGCCCGGCCCCGGCGGCGGCACGCTGATGCTCGGCTATGCGCTGGACGTGACGCCGCTGGAGGATCTGCGCACCGAGCTGGACCGCCACCTTGCCGCCCACGCCGAGGTGCTGGAGCGCCTGGGCTCCGCCATCGCGGTGTTCGGCCCGGACCAGCGGCTGAAGTTCTTCAACCAGGCCTACGTCCGCCTGTGGGACATGGACGAGGCGTTCCTGCGCAGCGAGCCGACGCACGGCGAGCTGATGGAGGAGCTGCGCTCCCGCCGCAAGCTGCCGGAATACGCCGACTTCCAGAGCTACAAGCGCGAGCGGCTGACCCGCTACACGCGCCTGATGGAGGCCACGGAGGAGTTGATGCACCTCCCCGACGGCACCACCCTGCGCTCCCTGGCCGCACCCCACCCGCTGGGCGGCATCATCACCATCATGGAGGACGTCACCAACACGCTGGCGCTGGAGTCCTCCTACAACACGCTGATCGCCGTCCAGCAGGAGACGCTGGACAACCTTGCCGAAGGCATCGCGGTGTTCGGCGGCGACGGCCGGCTGAAGCTGTCCAATCCCGCCTTCGCCCGCATCTGGGAGCTGCGCGACGAGGACCTGCAGGGCGAGCCGCACATCACCGAGGTGTTCGACCGCATGCACCCGTTCTTCGCCGACGGCGGCGACTGGGACGGGCTGAAGGACGAGATGGTCGGCTCGACGCTGGAGCGCTCGGTGCGTTCCGGCCGGCTGGAGCGCACCGACGGCTCGGTGATCGAGTTCTCGACGGTCCCGCTGCCGGACGGAGCGGTGCTCAACAGCTACCTCGACGTCACCGACAGCGCCCGGCTGGAGCAGGCGCTGCGCGCCTCCAACGCCGCGCTGGAGGCCGCCGACCAGCTGAAGGGCGAGTTCATCGCCAACGTCTCGCACCACCTGCGCACGCCGCTGAACGGCATCATCGGCTTCGCCGAGGTGCTGGCGAACGAGTATTTCGGCACGCTGACGCCGCGCCAGCTGGAGTACGTCAAGGGCATCCTGTCGGGCGGCGAGCGGCTGCTGGCGCTGATCGACGACGTGGTCGACCTGACCAGCATCGGCGCCGGCGTCACCACGCTGGAGCACGATTCCGTGGACGTCGCCGACCTGCTGGACTCGGTGGCCGGCCTGACCCGCGAGTGGGCACGCCGCGAGGGCCTGCGGCTGGAGGTGTCGGCCGATCCGGCGCTGGGCATTCTGGAAGGCGACGAGAAGCGGCTGAAGCAGGCGCTGTTCAACCTGGTGGTGACGGCGATCCGCACGCCGTCGGCGAATGGGCGGATCGTGCTGTCCGGCCGCCGCACCGACGACACGGTGGTGCTGGCCATCGGCGACGGCACCACGGCGCCGGTGGAGGACGCCCGTGTCCCGGCCCGTTTCGACCGCCTGGACCGCGCCGCCCCGGTGCTCGGCCTGACGCTGGTAAGGAACGTCATCGAGATGCACGGCGGCCGGATGGAGGTGGACGACACCCCCGGCCCGGGCCTGCGCGTGCGCTGCGTGCTGCCGGCGAAGCGGCAGAGCGCGGCGGCTTAGATAGGGGAAAGCCCCTCTCCCATGACGGGAGAGGGGCTTCAAAGGAGCGCGAAGACTTACCCCCGCTGGCCGCCCGGCCCGCCCATCATGCCGCCGCCGTGGCGATGCCCGTGCATGCCGCCGCGGCCCGGGCCGCGGTTCAGCATCTCGTCGGCGACCTTCTGCTGCTCCGGCGTCAGCTGGGCGTACATCTCCTTGATGGCCGGCACCATCTGGTGCATCTGCTGCTGGCGCGCGGTCATCATGGTATCCATCCGCTCCAGCCGCTCGATGGCGTTGGCCGGCTGCGGCTTGTCCTTGAGCGTGGCACAGGCCGCCTGCAGCGGCGCCCCGCTGGCGCGGGCCTGGTCGGCGAACTTGGTCCAGGCGCCCTTCTGGGCGTCGGTGATCTTCAGCTTCTTCTCGGCGAAGGCCAGCATGCCGGCAAGGCGCGCCTCCTGGTTGTCGCACATGCGGGTGAAACCTTGGCCGGTGCCCGGGCCGCCGCCCGGACCCATGCCCCCACCCTGCTGGGCGAAGGCCGGGATCGCCACGGCGAGGCTGCCGGCGACCGCGAGCGTGGTGAGCAGAGCGCGTTTCATGGAACTGAACTCCCTGGTTTGGAAGCGGAACGTCTGTCCCGATGACCCCAGACTGCCCCACGACCTTTGCCGCTTGATGTCCGCCGGGGGCCTGTTTGGTAACGCTGTGTAACAGCCGCCGGGCCCGTAACCTTCCGTAACACTTTTCCTCTTAACCGCCGGCCCGCCCCGGCGGACAATGCCGCCCATGGACCGCATGCCCCACCTCCTGGTCGTCGACGACGACCGCGACATCCGCACCCTCGTCGCCCAGTTCCTGACGAAGCACGGCTACCGCGTCACCGCCGTGCGCGACGGGGCGGAGATGATGAAGGCGCTGGAGGCGTCCCGCGTCGATCTCATCGTCCTCGACCTCATGCTGCCGGGCGAGGACGGGCTGAGCCTGTGCCGCCGCCTGCGCGCCACCTCGGCGACGCCGATCATCATGCTGACCGCCATGGGCGAGGAGACCGACCGCATCGTCGGACTGGAGATGGGCGCCGACGACTATCTCGCCAAGCCGTTCAGCCCGCGCGAGCTTCTGGCCCGCATCAAGGCGGTGCTGCGCCGGGCCGGCGCACCGCAGACTGTGGGAGAGGGCGCCACCGCGCTGCGCTTCGAGGGCTGGAGCCTCGACCTCACCAAGCGCGAGCTGCGCTCCGCCGACGGCGTGCTGGTGCAGCTCTCCGCCGGCGAGTACGACCTGCTCGTCGCCTTCGTCGAGCACCCGCAGCGCGTGCTGACCCGCGACCAGCTGCTCGATCTGGCGCGCGGGCGCGCCGCGGTGCCCTTCGACCGCTCCATCGACGTGCAGGTCAGCCGCCTGCGCCGCAAGATCGAGCCCGACCCGGCCGAGCCGACGCTGATCAAGACCGTGCGCGGCGGCGGCTACCTGTTCACCCCCGCGGTCACGACCGGCGGCTGAGGACACCCATGCGCCGCTTCCTGCCCGACAGCATCGCCGCCCGCACGGCGCTGACCATCGTCGTCGCGCTGATCCTGACCCAGTTGGTCAGCGCGCTGCTCTACCTGCTCGACCGGCCGGAGGGACCGCCGGTGCACAGCCCGCGCGTGCTGGTCGAGCGCGTCACCGCCATCGTCCAGCTGGTGGACGCCACGCCCGCCCAGGACCGGCCGCGCGTGGTGCGCGCCATCGACGACCCCGTCCTGCGCGTCACGTGGCAGACGGAGCGCCCCGCCCTGCAGCCCGCCCGCGAGGGCGCACCGCGCAATTTCCTGCAACGCCGCCTGCGCAGCGAGCTGGGCGACCCGAAGCGCGAGGTGCTGCTGGAGGTCCGCCACCGCGGCCCGCCCTCCGGCCCGCCGCTGCCCATGGGGCCACCGGACGAGCCGCGCTGGACGCACGACATGCGCCTCTACGTCGGGCTCACCGACGGCTCCTGGCTGGCCTTCGCCTCGGGCGAGCCGCTGGAGGGGCCGTTCCGCCTGCTGCGCTTCGCGCTGTGGATGGCCGGCATCGTCGGCGTCATCGCGCTGCTGTCGGTCTGGGCGGCGCGCCGGGTGACGGCGCCGCTGGCCCGCTTCGCCGGGGCCGCCGAGCGCCTGGGCGTGGACGGCGAGGCCGAGCCGCTGCCCGAGGCCGGCCCGCGCGAGCTGCGCGCCGCCACCCGCGCCTTCAACCGCATGCAGGAGCGGCTGCGCCGCTTCGTCGCCGACCGCACGCAGATGCTGGCCGCCATCAGCCATGACCTGCGCACCCCGCTGACCCGCCTGCGCCTGCGGGCCGAGCTGGTGGACGACCCGGAGATGCAGCGCAAGATGCTGGCCGACCTGGACGAGATGGAGGCGATGATCACCGCCACCCTCGCCTTCGCCCGCGACGACGCCCAGCGCGAGCCGCGCGGCCCCCTCGACCTCGCCGACCTGCTGCAGAGCCTGTGCGAGGACCGCATCGACGCCGGCCACCAAGCTGGCTACCAGGGGCCGGTGCACAGCGTGGTGGACGCCCGCTCGGTGGCGCTGCGGCGCGCCTTCGCCAACCTGATGGACAACGCCATCGCCTACGGCGGCGGCTGCCGCGTGCGCTTGGCGGAGGAGGAGGGGCAGGTCCGCGTGGAGATCGACGACGACGGCCCCGGCATCCCGGAGGACCAGCGCGAGAAGGTCTTCGCGCCCTTCTACCGGCTCGACCCCTCGCGCAACAAGGACACCGGCGGCGTCGGTCTCGGCCTTTCCACCGCCCGCACCATCGTCCGCGGCCACGGCGGCGACATCACCCTGGCGAACCGGAAGGAAGGCGGCCTGCGGGCGACGGTGACGCTGCCAAGGTAGAAGCCGCATCTGGGCTTCACATATCCGCCATCCCCACCTTCACAAGGACGACGAGAAATTTAGATTATTTATTTGATCCTACTTTTCAGCCACATCCTCAATGGCCCGCCGCCCCACTTCATAGCAGTACTGGCTTGCCGGCCGGTGCCAGACCTCCACCCCATCGTGCGCCTTCAGCGACGCCACCGTCCGCGTCGTCGAGCCCACCCAGCGCAGCGGTGCGTTGCGCTTCGCGAATTGGATCATTCCATTGATCCTAGATCCATCCCCCACCGCTGCGTCGCTTCCAGACAGTACGCAGGCCCAGGCCGGACGGTCGGTGATGGCGTCGAGCGCCACCAGATCCACCGGCCCCTCCGGCAGGCGGGCGTAGGCCAGCCGGGCGCGCTCGGCCGAGGTCAACCATTGACCGACGATGGCGCTCTCGGTCAGCGCCGCGAAGGTTGGATCGTCCGGCGCCACCGGGCCGAACAGCGCGGCGTAGAGACACGGCGCGGTGAGGTGGACCTTAAAGGTGCGCATGCGCTGGAAGCGGTCGCCCGCCGGGTGGACGCGCCCCATGCGCAGGATCAGGTGGCTGGCCTCCAGGTAGTCGAGATGCCGACGCACCGTGTTCTTGGCGAGGGCGGCGCGCTCGGCTATGGCCTCGATGGACACCTCGCGGCCGGTGTTGCGGGCCAGCAGGGTGAACAGCGCGTTCAACTCCGCCGTGCCGGCGATGCCGGCCAGCCCCGGCAGGTCCTGGTGCAGCAGCGCCCCCAACACCTCGCCGCGCAGCAGGCGGGCGGCGTCCCGGCCCGGCCGCAGCAGCACCACCTCCGGGAAACCGCCGCCGTTGATGTAGTGGGCGAAGCGCTCGTTCAGCGCCGCCATGTCGCGCACCACGTACATGGGCGGCCCCTTGCCGAACACCATCGGCTCGACGAGATCGCGCTCAGCACCGGTCAGGCGCAGGTACTCGGCGAAGGTCAGCGGCGGCAGCACGAAGGCGCCGGCGACCCGCTGCGCCGCCCCCGACGCCACCGCCACCACCCGCAAGTCCGGCTGCGCCGTCGCCAGGGCGGCGACCTCCGCCTCCCAGCCGCGCACGTTGTGGACCCCATCGAGCACCAGCACGCCCGCTCCGTCCAGCCCGGCCACCGCCCGCAGGCCGCGGGCCAGCCGCTCCAGCGGGACGCCGTGCGCCGCCGGCGCGGTCAGGTCGGCGTAGAGCAGGCCGCGTGGCGGCGTGCCGTCCTCGATCAGGCGGGCGATGGCCTGCCGGACCAGCACCGTCTTGCCGACCCGCCGCGGGCCGACCATCAGCAGCGGCCGCTCCGGCCCGGTCCGCTCCAGCCGGCGCAGGAAACCATCGAAGAAGGCGCGCTTCGGCAAGCCCGCCACATCCGGATCCGGAGCGCCGCCGCGCCACCACGGATTGTCGAGGGCGAGCCGGTCGAGAATGGCGCTGTCAGCGAGGGTCAGCATGCGCCGCCAAAACAAGATCAATGGAATGATCCTAGATGCCAGGGCCGCCGCCCCTCGGTCAATAGTCGGATGCCCTGTGCGTCCCCTTGCGCGGCGTGGATGGCCTTGCCTCAATGATTCGCAGGTCCACAGGGAGTTCGCGGGTGCCGCACACGCTCATGCGGCCGGACGCCGTGGCGGCACGCATCGCCGCGGGCCGGCCGCTGGTCATCGCCGGGGAGGAGGCCCTTCTGGCCGGCCTTCCGCGCGGCCGCTGGATCGGCGGCACCGCGCCCGCTCCGGACGGATGGCTGGTGGTCACCGAACTGCCGGAGGCTGCGACCGCCGTCGCCATCCGCTCCTACGACGAACAGGCACTGACCGGCATCGGTGCGGCGGCGCCGGAGAACGGCTTCACCATCCTGGCCATCCCCGGCTTCTCGCCGCCGCACGCCGCCTACGCCGAGGGGGTGTTCCGGGTGGAAGGGCTGTTCGACCGCCCGCTGGTCGGCTGGATCGCGGCGGAGCACGGCGCGCGCACGCCCAAGGTGTTCGACGGCGTGACCGGCACCGTATCCGACCAAGTGGCGGTGGCGGCGCACGTGTGGCTGCCGCCGCGCCTGACGCCGCGCGCCCACGTCGTCAACCCCTACCGGCCCGGCGACGGCGACGAGCTGGTGTTCGGCGCGTCCGGCTTCTCGGCTCGCCACTGTCGGATCGGGGGGGAGCCGGTGAACCTCGCCGCCCACATGCGCGAGCGCAGCATCGGCCAGGACCGGCCGCTGGTCGCCGACTGCTTCGGCACACCGGTCAACGTGTCTGTCCGCGCCGTGGACGAGGACGCCGGGGAGGTGCGGTTCTGCGCGCCGGTTTTCGCCCACCTGCGCTACCGCTTCGCCGCCCCGCTGCCGCCTGGAGCCGAGCCGGCCCTGCCCGCCGGCGTGCGTCCGGCCTTCGCCTGCGGCTGCGTGCGCAACCCGCCGCTGGTCGCCGGCCTGCTGGGATACGGCGAGATCGCCTACGTGGTGCACAACCAGACGCTGGCGTACCTGACGATCGACGAGACGGGGTGAGGGCTACAGCCAGCCGCGCCGCTTGAAGTACCAGAGCGGCAGCACGCCCGAGAGCACCATCATGACGATGGCCATGGGGTAGCCGTACTCCCAGCGCAGTTCGGGCATGTGCTGGAAGTTCATGCCGTAGGCCGAGGCGATCAGCGTCGGCGGCAGGAAGGCCACCGCCACCACCGAGAAGATCTTGATGATGGCGTTCTGCTCGATGTTGATGAGGCCCAGCGTGGCGTCGAGCAGGAAATTCGCCTCGTGCGCCAGGAACCCCGCGTGCTCGTTCAGCGAGCGCAGGTCGCGCGTCAGCGTCTTCAACGCCGCCTTCTGCTCCTTGCTCAGGCGCCCGGCGGTGACCGAGGTCAGGAACGCCACCAGCCGATCGAGGCCGGCCAGGCTGTCGCGCACCTTGTGCGTCAGGTCGCCGGCCCGGCCGATGCCGCGCAGCACATCCTGCAATTCGTCCGGCTTCTTCTTGCGGCCCAGCCCACCCGGCTCCAGCGAATCGGTGAAGACGCGGGTGGACAGGCTGTCGATGCGGGCGCCGATCAGCTCCAGCACGTCGGCCACCCGGTCCACCACGGCGTCGAGCATGCCCAGGAGCGCGTCCTCGGCGCTCGCCAGCAGTTCCGGCTGACGGCCGGTGCGCGCCGCGAAGGTGGCGACCGAGCGCGGCTCCATGAATCGCACCAGGATCAGGTGCCGCGGCGTCAGCACGAAGGTCAACTCGCCCGCCTCCGGGTGCGGGGTGTCGGCCCGGGCGATCACGGGCGTGGTCAGGTAGATGGCCTCGCCCTCGGTGTAGAGCTGGCTGGAGGCCTCGATCTCCTTCATCTCCTCGCGCGTCGGCAGGTCGCAGCCCGTGAGGCTGCCGACGTGGGCGCGCTCCGTCTCGTCCGGGCGCAGCAGGTCGATCCACACGGTGCCCGGCGGCAGCGGGTCGCCGACGGCGAGCGGCTGCTCGACGACGCGTCCCGACACCCGGGCGTGGACCGTGATCATGCCAGCGCCTCGGCCGGCACGGCGGCGCCGGCGGCGCGGCAGGCGGCCGTCAGCGTGTTGAGCATCAGGCAGGCGATGGTCATCGGCCCGACGCCGCCCGGCACCGGGGTGATGGAGCCGGCCACCAGCTTGGCCTCGCCGAACGCCACGTCGCCGACCAGCCGCGTCTTGCCCGGCTCGGCGCCCGGAACCCGGTTGATGCCGACGTCGATGACGCAGGCGCCCGGCTTGATCCAGTCGCCGCGCACCATCTCCGGCCGGCCGACGGCGGCCACCAGGATGTCGGCGCGCCGGCACTCGCCAGGCAGGTCCGCCGTGCGCGAGTGCGCCACCGTCACCGTGCAGTCCTGCTGCAGCAGCAACTGCGCCATCGGCTTGCCGACGATGTTCGAGCGGCCGAGCACCAGCGCCCGCTTGCCCCGGAGGTCGCTGCCCAGCGTGTCGCGGATCAGCAGCAGGCTGCCCAACGGCGTGCAGGGCACGATGGCGCCCTTCTGGCCTGTGGCCAGCAAGCCGGCGTTGACCACATGGAAGCCGTCGGCGTCCTTCTCCGGCGCGATGGCGGCCAGCACCTTGGTGGTGTCCATGTGCCGGGGCAGCGGCAGCTGCACCAGGATGCCGTGCACCGCCGGGTCGGCGTTGAGCTTGGCGAGGAGGACCAGCAGGTCCTCCTCGCTCATGTCCTCGGGGTGGTGGTGGTCGAAGGAGTTCATCCCCAACTCGACCAGCGCCTTCTCCTTGGAGCGGACGTAGACCTGGCTGGCCGGGTCCTCGCCCACCAGCACCACGGCCAGGCCGGGGGTGATCCCGTGGCTCTTCTTCAGGTCGGCCACGCCCTGCGCCACGCGGGTGCGCAGCCCGGCCGCGAAGGCCTTGCCGTCGATGATCTTCGCCTCAGCCATGGGAAACCTCCTAGTCCGCGCCGGCCGCCAGCCGGCGCATCAGATCGGCCGGATCCCCGGCCACGTGCAGGATCTTGTTGCGGTCGGTGTGGCCGGCGACCACGGCGATGCTGCTCTTCGGTACATGCCACAGCTTCGCGAGCAGCTTTATGACGGCCTCGTTCGCCTTGCCGTCCTCCGGCACGGCGGTCACCGCCACCTTCAGCGCCTTGCCTCCGTCCGCGGTGTCGGCCAGCCCGGTCACCGCGTTGCGCGACGCCTTGGGCGTTACCCGCAACGCGACCCGGACGCCGTCGGCGGTCGGCTCGAAAGGCCCGGCCGTCAAAAAGCGTACATCCCGTAGCGGACGATGAGGCTCTGCAGGAACCACACCAGCAGCAGCGCGACGATCGGCGAGAGGTCGATGCCACCGAGATTCGGCAGGATGCCGCGAATCGGCCGCAGCACCGGCTCGGTCACCCGATAGGTGAAGTCGCTGATCATATAGACGAAGCGGTTGCGGGTGTTGATGACGCTGAAGGCGATCAGCCAGCTCAGGATCACGGAAATCAGCAGGACCCACTTGAAGAGGTCCAGCACGATGTAGACGAGTTCGAACAGCGTCACGACGAGTGGCTGCATAAGGATGGGGCCTCCGGGATCGCGGTCCGCGCGCACCCTAATCCGGGACCCTGGGCGTGGCAAGAGCCGCGCGGACGGGGTGGCGCTACCCTGTTTTCGTGTCCGTATATGGGATGCGATTGAGGGCTTGACACCGGCATGCCGCCCGCCCTATATCCCGCCCACACCGGAGACGGTGCGTGGGGCCGTAGCTCAGCTGGGAGAGCGACGCGTTCGCAATGCGTAGGTCGGGAGTTCGATCCTCCTCGGCTCCACCAATCTCCCCCTCCCAGGGGGAACCTGAATGAAGCCGCCGCTGGCGGCTTTTTTCATGCCTGCCTTTCCGCCTTCTCTCTCGCCATTCCCGCGAAGGCGGGGATCCATAATTCCCAAAGCGAGCGGCTGTGGACCGTATGGATCCCCGCCTTCGCGGGGATGACGGCAAAAAAACAGGACTCCAGCCCCCATGCTCGCCAACCTCGCAGCCCTCGGCGCCGCGCTCTGCTGGTCGGCGGGCGGCCTGATCGCCATCGCGCCCGTGCGCGCCATCGGCTCGGTCGCCTTCAACCGCATCCGCATGGTCATCGTCTTCGCGATGCTCAGCATCGCCGCGACGCTGACCGGCGGCTGGGCGACGTTGGACGCATCGGCGGTGGCATGGCTGGCGCTGTCCGGCGCGATCGGCATCTTCCTGGGCGACACCGCGCTGTTCTGGGCGCTCGGCCGGCTGGGCCCCAGGCGGAACGTGGTGATCTACGCCACCAACGCGCCGATCACCGCGCTGCTCGGCTGGCTGCTGCTGGGCGAGGCCCTGGCGCCGCTGACGCTCATGGGAATCGGGCTGGTGACGGTCGGCGTCATGCTGGCGGTGGCGCTGCGCGGCGGTTCGCACGACCTGGAATCCGTGCGCGGGCCGCTGCTGGCCGGGGTCGGCGTCTGCCTCATCGCCGCGCTGTGCCAAGCCGGCGGCTCGATCCTCGCCAAGCCGGCGCTGGCCGCGGGCGCCGACCCGGTCGCCGGGGCGGCGGTGCGCGTCGGCATGTCCGGCCTGCTGCTGTGGCTCGGCGCCCTGCTGCCCGGCGGGCGGGCGGGGGTGTTCGCGGGGCTGACGCCGCGCATCGTCGCGCTGATCGCCGCCAACGGCTTCATCGGCCTGGGACTCGGCATGACGCTGCTGATGATCGGGCTGAAGTACGGCGACGCCGGGGTTGCGGCGACGCTGTCCGCCACCAGCCCGGTGCTGATCCTGCCCATGCTGTGGGCGCTGACCCGCCAAGCACCGCGCCCCGGCGCCTGGATCGGTGCGGCGCTGGCGGTGGCCGGGGTGATGCTGATCGTGAACCGGTAGCGCGGTGGCTCCGGGCTCTTTATAAAGACCGTCCAACGCACTCGGACGCTATCGGAGCCGCCGCCGTGAGCCGCAAGATCCCCGCCACCATCATCACGGGCTTCCTCGGGGCCGGGAAGACCAGCCTGATCCGCCACCTGCTGGCGAACGCCGGTGGCCGCCGGCTGGCGCTGGTGATCAACGAGTTCGGCGATCTCGGCGTCGACCGCGAACTGCTGGCCGGCTGCGGCGTCGAGGGCTGCACGGAGGACGACATCGTCGAGCTGACCAACGGCTGCATCTGCTGCACCGTCGCCGACGACTTCCTGCCCAGCATCACCGCGCTCCTCGCGCGGCCCGAGCCGCCCGACCACATCGTCATCGAGACCTCGGGCCTCGCCCTGCCGAAGCCGCTGGTGAAGGCGTTCGGCTGGCCCGAGGTGCGCACCCGCGTCACCGTCGACGGCGTCATCGCCGTGATCGACGCCGAGGCCGTGGCGGCCGGTCGTTTCGCTTCCGATACGGATGCGCTGGCCGCCCAGCGCGCCGCCGACCCGACGCTCGACCACGAAAGCCCGCTGGAGGAGCTGTTCGAGGAGCAGATCCTCTGCGCCGACATGGTGGTGCTGAACAAGGCCGACCGCGTCGACGCCGCCACCATGGCCCGCGTCCGCGACGAGGTGGCCGGCCACCTGCGCCCGCTGGTCAAGACCGTCACCTCCACCCAGGGCGGCGTCGATCCTGCCGTGCTGCTGGGCCTGGGCGCAGCGGCCGAGGACGACCTCGACTCGCGCCGCTCGCACCACGAGGAGGAGGGCGACGACCACGACCACGACGAGTTCGAGAGCTTCGTCGTGCCGCTCGCCACCGTCGCCGACCCGGCCGAGGTCGAGGCGCGCATCCGCGCCACCGCCGCGGCGCACGACATCCTGCGCGTCAAGGGCTTCCTGGACGTGGCCGGCAAGGCGATGCGCCACGTCATCCAGGGCGTCGGCGACCGCATCCAGGGCTACTACGACCGCCCGTGGAAGCCCGGCGAGGCGCGCCAGAGCCGCTTGGTGGTGATCGGCCAGCGCGGCCTGGACCGCGAGGCGATTTCCGCCGCGCTCGCCGGCTGACGCCATGCACCTCCTGGCCGCGCAGCCCGGCAGCCTGGGCGACGGCGGCGAGGCCGTCGACCTCGGCCAGTCGCCGGGCGACATCGTCTACCTGACGGCCGCCGACACCGAGCTGGCCTGTCTGGCGGCGGCACGCGACCGGCTGGGCGAGTCGGAACCGAGCCTTCGGCTCGCCAACATCCTCCAGCTCGGCCACAACCTGTCGGTGGACGTCTACGCGGAGAGCACCGTTTCGAAGGCGAAACTGGTGTTGATGCGCCTGCTCGGCGGCGAGCGCTACTGGCCTTACGGCGTCGAGCAGATCGCGGAGACCTGCCGCCGCCACGCCATCCCCCTCGCGGTGCTGCCCGGCGACGACCAGCCGGACCCGGAGCTGGCCCGCCGCTGCACCGTGCCGGCCGAGGCGGCGCATCGCCTGTGGCAGTACGGCGTGCATGGCGGCATCGACAACGCGGTGGAGCTGCTGCGCTACGCCTCCGCGCTGATCGGCGGCGACTCGGAGTGGCGCGAGCCGATGCCCTTGCTGCGCGCCGGCCTGTACTGGCCGGGCGCGACCCGACCGGGGCTGGACGAGGTGCGCGCGCATTGGACGGACGGTGCGCCAGTGGCGGCCATCCTGTTCTACCGGGCGCTGGTGCAGGCGGCGAACCTCGCGGTCATCGATTCGCTGATCGACGCGCTGAAAGCCGAGGGGCTGAACCCGCTGCCGGTCTACACCACCAGCCTGAAGGAAGGCGCCGCCGCGGCGGTGGTCGCCGAGCTGCTGGGCGCCGCCGGGCCGGACGTGATCCTCAACGCCACGTCGTTCGCGGTGTCGCAGCCGGGCGCGGCGCGGTCGGCGACGCCGTTCGACGAGTCGGACTGCCCGATCCTGCAGGTGGTGTTCTCCGGCGGCTCCGAGGCCGCATGGCGGGACGGCACCGCCGGCCTGTCGGCGCGCGACATCGCCATGAACGTGGCGTTGCCCGAGGTGGACGGCCGCATCCTCGCCCGCGCCGTCAGCTTCAAGGCGGAAGCCCGCCGGCATGAGCCGACGCAGAGTTGGATCCTCGACTACCGCCCGGTGCCGGACCGCGTGGCGTTCACCGCACGGCTGGCGGCGGGCTGGGCGCGGCTGCGGCGGACTCCGGCGGCGGAGCGGCGCATTGGCATCGTGCTGGCGAACTACCCGAACCGGGACGGCCGCTTGGCGAACGGCGTCGGGCTGGACACCCCGGCCGGGGTGGTCGAGGCGCTGAAGGCCATGGCCGCGGCGGGATACCGGGTAGCCGGCGCGCCGGACGACTCGGCCGCGCTGATGGCCGCGATGCAGGCGGGCGTCACCAACGACGTGAGCGCGCTGGATGGGCGCGTGGTGCGCGAAACGCTGAGCGTCGCGGATTACCGACGCTGGTTCGATACGCTTCCGGAATGGGTTCGCAGCGCCGTTGTTGATCGCTGGGGGGAGCCCGAAGCCGACCCGTTCGTTGCCGCAGAGGTCCCCCACCCTACCCCTCCCCCATCTTCGACGGGGGAGGGAACTCCGCCGCCATCCCCTCCGCCGCGCAGTGGGGAAGGGTTAGGGTGGAGGACCTCTGCGGAGACGTCTCCAGCCTTCCGCCTCCCCGCGCTCCGCTTCGGCAACGTCGCCGTCGCCATCCAGCCGGCGCGCGGCTACAACCTCGACCCGGCGGGCAGCTACCACGACCCGGCGCTGGTGCCGCCGCATGCGTACTTGGCGTTCTACGCGTGGCTGCGCCTGCGATTCGGCGCCCACGCCGTCGTCCATTTCGGCAAGCACGGCAACCTCGAATGGCTGCCCGGCAAGGCACTGGCGCTGTCCGAATCCTGCTTCCCGGAGGTCGCCCTCGGCCCCGTGCCGCACCTCTACCCGTTCATCGTCAATGACCCCGGCGAGGGCACGCAGGCGAAGCGCCGCGCCTGCGCCGTCATCATCGACCACCTCACTCCGCCGCTGACCCGTGCCGAGAGCTACGGCCCGCTGCGGGAACTCGAGATGCTGGTGGATGAGTATTACGAGGCGGCCTCCCTCGACCCGCGCCGCCTGCCGGAGCTGCGCTCCCGCATCCTCGACCTGTCGGCGACCACGGGCATCGCCGCCGACTGCGGCGTGGCGCCGGACGACGACCCGCCGACCGCGCTGTCCAAGCTCGACCGCCATCTCTGCGAGTTGAAGGAACTGCAGATCCGCGACGGCCTGCATGTCTTCGGCCTGTCCCCCGACGGGGAACAACGCGACTCGCTGCTGGTGGCGCTCGCCCGCCTGCCGCGCGGCAAGGGCGAGGGCAAGGACGCCTCGCTGATCCGCGCGCTGGCGGCCGACCTGGACCTGGACGGCTTCGACCCGCTCGACACCGACATGGCCGCCCCGTGGACCGACCCGCGGCCCGACGCCCTCGCAGGTAAGGATCCCTGGCGCACGGCCGGCGACACGGTGGAGCGGCTGGAAGTCCTGGCTCTGGCGCTGGTGGCCGGCGAGCGGCCCTGCAACCCGGCCTGGACGCGCACCCGCGCGGTGCTCGACTGGATCGCCGGGAAGCTGGCGCCCACCGTCGAGGCCTGCGGTCCTGCCGAGACCGACGGGCTGCTGCGCGGCCTTGCTGGCCGCTTCGTGCCGCCCGGCCCGTCCGGCGCGCCATCGCGCGGCCGGCCGGAGGTGCTGCCAACCGGGCGCAACTTCTACTCCGTGGACACCCGTGCGGTGCCGACCCCGGCGGCGTGGCAGCTTGGCTGGGCCTCGGCCGGGCGCGTCGTCGAGCGCTATCTGCAGGAGCACGGCGACTGGCCGCGCACGCTGGCACTGTCCGCCTGGGGCACCGCCAACATGCGCACCGGCGGCGACGACATCGCTCAGGCACTGGCGCTGATGGGCGTGCGGCCGACCTGGGACACCGGCACCGGCCGCGTCACCGGCTATGAGATCCTTCCCGCCGGCGTGCTCGACCGTCCCCGGGTGGACGTGACGCTGCGCGTGTCGGGATTCTTCCGCGACGCCTTCCCGGCGCAGATCGACCTCGTGGACCAAGCCGCCCGCGCCGTCGCCGCGCTCGACGAGCCGGAGGACGTCAACCCCCTCGCCGCCCGCGTGCGCGCCGACCGCGCCCGGCTGGAGGCGGCCGGCGTCGCGCCCGACGAGGCCGCCAGGCGTGCCGGCTTCCGCGTCTTCGGCTCGATGCCCGGCGCTTACGGGGCCGGCCTACAGGCGCTGATCGACGAGCGCGGCTGGCGGACCGACCAGGATCTCGCCGACGCCTACCTCGCCTGGGGCGGCTACGCCTACGGCACCGGCGCGGCCGGCGTCCCGGCGCGCGCCCAGTTCGCCGAGCGCCTCACCGCCGTCCAACTCGTCCTGCACAACCAGGACAACCGCGAGCACGATCTGCTGGACAGCGACGACTACTACCAGTTCGAGGGCGGCATCACCGCCGCGGTGCGCGTGCTGTCCGGCCAGCAGCCGGAAATCTTCCATAACGACCACTCGCGACCCGAATCGCCGCGCGTGCGCACGCTGAAGGAGGAGATCGGCCGCGTCGTCCGCGCCCGCGTGGTGAACCCGAAGTGGATCCGCGGCGCCATGCGGCACGGCTACAAGGGCGCCTTCGAGCTGGCCGCCACCGTGGACTACCTGTTCGCCTTCGCCGCCACGGCGCGCTGCGTCGGCGACCATCATTTCGACGCGGTGTTCGACGCCTATGTCATGGACGACGAGGTGCGCGCCTTCATGGAAGACGCCAACCCGGCGGCGCTCAAGGAGATGGCCGAGCGCCTGCTGGAGGCGCTCGACCGCGGCCTGTGGCGCCCGCGCGCCAACGCGGCCCACATCACGCTGAAAGAACTCAGCGGACACGGAGGGGAAGAGGAATGACCGAAGAGACGCATGAGGACGGCGGAGAGCCCGGTGGAGAGGACGTCAACGCCCGCCACGCCGAGAAGATGGCCAAGAAGAAGGCGGCCCGCGACCGCATGCTGGCCGGCAAGACCATCGAGAAGGGGCTGCTGATCGTCCACACCGGCAAGGGCAAGGGCAAGTCCACCGCCGCCTTCGGCATGGTCCTGCGCGCGGTGGGCCATGGGATGCGCGTCGGCGTGGTGCAGTTCGTCAAGGGCAAGTGGGCAACCGGCGAGCGCACGGTGCTGGAGCGCTTCCCCGACCAGGTGGAGTTCCACGCCCTGGGCGAGGGCTTCACCTGGGAGACGCAGGACCGCGAGCGCGACATCGCCTCCGCCCGCGCCGCCTGGGACGCCGCCAAGCGCCTGATCGAGGATCCGGAGATCCGCATGGTGCTGCTGGACGAGCTGAACATCGTGCTGCGCTACGGCTATCTCCCCCTGGAGGAGGTCGTGGACTACCTGCGCAACAAGCCCGCCGACACCCACGTCATCGTCACCGGCCGCAACGCCGCCGACGAGTTGATCGAGGTGGCGGACCTCGTCACCGAGATGACCATGGTGAAGCACCCGTTCCGCGACGGCGTGAAGGCGCAGGCGGGCATCGAGTTCTGATATGATCCTCCAAGCCGGAACCTTTCTGGCCGTCATCCCCGCGAAGGCAGGGATCCATACGTTCCACAGCCGCTCGCCTTGAGACTTATGGATCCCCGCCTTCGCGGGGATGACGAAAGGAAGGGCCTCCGCGGAAGGACCGCCCATGCACCTGCCGACCATCCGCGACTTCGCCCGCGAGGCCACCATGCCCGAGTGCTACACGGCGCTCGGGCCGGACTGGTCGCTGGCCGTCGCCGACGTGGTCGGCAGCACGCGGCTCGCCTCCGAGGGCCGGCATCGCGAGGTGAACTTCGTGGCCGGCGCGGTGATCGCCGTGCTGACCGAGGTGCTGCGCCAGCCCGGCGTCGAGCCAGCCTGCCAGTTCGGCGGCGACGGCGCGGTGGCCGCGGTGCCGCCCGGTTTCCGCTCGGTGGCGGCCGACGCGCTGGCGGCGCTGGCCGACTGGTCGGGCACCGAGATGGACGTGCCGCTGCGCGTCGGCATCGTGCCGGTGCGCGAGCTGCTGTCCGCCGGTCTCGACGTCATGGTGGCGGTGCAGGATTTCGGCGCCGGCAACGCCTTCGGCCACTTCCTGGGATCCGGCGTCGCCGCCGCCGAATCCTGGGTGAAGGCCGATCCCAAGCGGCGGATCGCCCCACGCCCCGGCCCGCTGCCCGGCCTGGAGGGCCTGTCCTGCCGCTGGCGCCCGGTTCCGGCGCGGCGCGGCACCATCCTCTGCGTCATCGCCGACCCGGTCGCCCCCGGCATGCGGGGGCTGGAGACCGTCGCCCGCCTGCAGGCCGACATCGAGCGCGTCGTCCCCACCGCCGCCGCCGCCCCGCTCGGCACCGGCGAAACGCTGCACCCCAAGCTGCCGTCCGCCGAGTCCCTGAAGCTGGAACTGCGCACCGAACCGCCGCGCCGCCGGCTGTCGCGGGCGATCCGCGCCGTCGCCGGCACCGGGCTGCTGTGGCTGGCCGACCGGACGGGGCTGCGCGTCGGCGCGCTCAACGTGCCGCGCTACCGCGCCGCGCTGGCCGAGCGCTCGGACTACCGCAAGGAGGCCAACGGCCCGCGCTACGTCCTCGACGTAACGGAGAAGGAGGCCCAGGCGCTGGAGGCGCTGCTGGAGCGCTACGCCCAGGCCGGCGAGATCGTCTATGGCACGGCGCGCGCCGACTCCACCACGATCACCTGTGTCGTCGGCGACTTCGCCGCCGACCGCCACGTGCACTTCGTCGATGGGGCCGAGCTGGGGTTCTGGCGCGCCTCGGTCCAGCTCAAGGCGATGCGCGCCCGCGCGGCGGAGCCGGCGGCCTAACGGCCCTGCAGGCAGCGCCCGTAGGCCTTCGGGTCGTTCTTGTAGAGGCGGGTGCAGCCCTCGACCAGCGAGTCCTCGCTCTTGCGGCTGCCGCTGACGCACTGGGCGTACTTGTTGGTGCCGGGGTGGAAGCGCTGCTTGCAGCCCTCGGCCAGCGCCGCCATGGAGCGCCCGCTCATCCGCCGCGGCTCGTCGTAATCGTAGGAATAGCGCGGCGGCCGGCGGTCGTAACCGCCCCAGCCGTAGGGAGACCCATAGGGGGACGCGTAGCCCGGCGCGGTGCCGTACCCCGAGGGCGCGTATTCGTAGGACTGGTAGGCGCCACCCTCGGTCACGCACCCGGCCAGCAGAAGCGCAAGGCCCGCCGCCACGACCACCGTCCGCCCCGTCCTCATCGCCGCCTCCGTTCGCCCGTCATGCTGGTGAGCACCTTCCATAAACGCGCGCGGATCAGGCTTTCATCCGAGGGTACCGCAAAAATCACGAACCGGCGCGGTCGACCACATGCAGGAAGGAGCCGCACACCGTCCCCCGCCGGCTGCCCAGCGCACCGAGGTCGGTCCCCCGCGCGTCGGACACCCGGAACAGCGGCTCGCCGGTCTCCGCCGAAACGATCCGCGCGTAGTGGAACTCGTGCCCCCGCAACGCCGTCCCCGCCGGCCCGAGCGCCGAGTCGGCCAGCGTCGCCGCGCGCCGGTAGCCGAGATGCAGCGTGCGCTTCGCGAACGAGGTCACCACCGGCAGCAGTCCGGCCATGGCATGGGCGACGCCGTCGGCGTCCTCCAGCGCCTCGCCGAGGACCATGTAGCCGCCGCACTCCCCATACACCGCCGCCCCGCGCGCCGCCGCGGCGCGCAGCCCGCCGAGGAAACGGCGGTTGCCGGCCAGCCGGCCGGCGTGCAACTCGGGATAGCCGCCGGGCAGGTAGACGGCGTCCGCCGCGGGATCCGGCGCCTCGTCGGCGAGCGGCGAGAAGGGCAGCAGTTCCGCCCCCTGCGCCCGCCAGTCCTCCAGCAGGTGCGGGTAGGCGAAGGCGAACGCCGCGTCCGCCGCCACGGCGGTCCGCTGCCCGAGCGGCGGCAGCGCGAAGCCCGCGCCCGGCACCGCGAAGCCCGCCGGCCGCGCCAGGGCGCGCAAGGCCTCCAGGTCCACCGCCGCGCCCAGCAGCGCGGCGGCGCGGTCGAGGAAGGCGTCGAGGTCGGCGTGCTCCTCCGCCTGGACGAGGCCGAGGTGCCGGCTCGGCAGGTCGAGCGCCGCGTCGCGCCGCACCGCCCCCAGCACCGGCACGCCCGAGGGCGCCAGCGCCGCGCGGATCATCGCCTCGTGCGAGTCGCTGCCCACCCGGTTGAGGATGACGCCGGCCACGGCCACGTCGTCGCGGAAGCGGCTGAAGCCGTGCAGCACCGCCGCCGCCGACTGCCCCTGCCGCGCCACGTCCATCACCAGCACCACCGGCCAGCCGGCCAGCGCCGCAAGGTCGGCGGTCGAGCCGGTGCCGTCCGCCGCCCCGTCGAACAGGCCCATGACGCCCTCGACGACCAGCAGCTCCGCGTCCAGTCCGGCCAGCCGCGCCAGCGTCTCGGGACGCATCGCCCACGGGTCGAGGTTGCGGCACGGCCAGCCGCTCGCCGCGGCATGAAAGCGCGGGTCGATGTAGTCCGGTCCGACCTTGCAGGAGGCCACCGCCACCCCGGCCCAGCGCAGCGCGCGCAGCAGGCCCAGCGTCACCACCGTCTTGCCGCTGCCCGAATGGGGCGCGGCGATGACGAGGCCGGGGGTCATGCGTCCAGCCCCCTCCCTAGCCCTCCCCCGCTGCGCGGTGGAGGGAACACGGCCCCCTCTCCCGCGAAGCGGGGGAGGGATGGGGAGAGGGCAATCCCCCTCACCACGACAGCTGCGCCTTGCCCTGTCCCAGGACCGCGTGCAGGTCGACCACCGGCCCGATGACGATCATCGCCGGCGGCTCGATGCCGCTGGCCGCCACGTCGGCGGCGGCGCGCGCCAGCGTGGTGGTCAGCACGCGCTGCTCCGGCAGCGTGGCGTTGGCGACCACGGCAACCGATTCGTCCGGGCTGCGCCCGCCGTCGATCAGGCGGGCCGCGATGGTGCCGATGTGCTTCAAGGCCATGTACAGCACCAGCACGTGCGTGCCGCGGGCCAGCGCCGCCCAGTCGAAGGCGTCCGGCACGTCGCCGGTGGCGGAGTGGCCGGTGGCGAAGGTCACCGCCTGCCCGCTTTCGCGGTTGGTGATCGGGATGCCGGCGTAGGCCAGCCCGCCGATACCCGCCGAGATGCCTGGGATGACGCGGAACGGAACGCCGGCGTCGGCCAGTTCCAGCGCTTCCTCGCCGCCGCGGCCGAACACGAAGGGATCGCCGCCCTTGAGGCGCAGCACCCGGTGCCCGGCGCGCGCCAGCTCGATCAGCTGGCGGGAGATGTCCGGCTGCTTGGGGGACGGCTTGCCGCCGCGCTTGCCGGCGAAGATCCGCTCCGCGCCCGGCCGCGCCATCTCGAGGATGCCGGGGCCGACCAGCGCGTCGTAGACCACCACGTCGGCCTGCCGCAGCGCGTTCAGCGCGTGCAGAGTCAGCAGGCCCGGGTCGCCCGGCCCGGCGCCGACCAGCCACACCGTGCCCGGCTCAAAGGTGGGCAGGTTCAGCTCCGGCATCGCAGCAACGCTCATTTACCCCTCCCAAACGCTCCGTGCGGAGCCTATAACCCGATCATGAACAAACCGGAAGGACCGTTGCGCCGCGGCTGGACGACCGGGGCCTGCGCCACCGCCGCCACCAAGGCGGCGTACACGGCGCTGCTCACCGGCGCCTTCCCCGATCCCGTCGGCATCGTCCTGCCGCGCGGCGAACGGCCGGGCTTCCCGCTCGCCCACGCCACGCGCACGACCGACGCCGCCACCGCCGGGATCGTCAAGGACGCCGGCGACGACCCGGACGTGACGCACGGCGCGCTGGTCCTCTCCACCGTGTATCACGGAGCACCGGGCTCCGGTGTGATCTTCCGCGCGGGGCCGGGGGTGGGCACCGTCACCAAGCCCGGCCTGCCCATCCCGCCCGGCGAGCCCGCCATCAACCCGGTGCCGCGCGAGATGATGCGCGCGGTGGTCGCCGAGGTGGCCGCCGCCTTCGGCGGCAGCGGCGACGTGGTGGTGGAGGTCTCCGTGGAGAACGGCGAGGCGCTGGCGAAGAAGACCTGGAACCCGCGCCTGGGCATCGTCGGCGGCCTGTCGATCCTCGGCACCACGGGGGTGGTGGTGCCGTTCTCCTGCTCGGCCTGGATCCACTCGATCCAGCGGGGGGTGGACGTCTCCCGCGCGTTGGGGCTGACGCACGTGGCGGGCTGCACCGGATCGACCTCGGAGGCGCTGGTGCGGCGGCTGTACGGGCTGGACGAGTCGGCGCTGCTCGACATGGGCGACTTCGCCGGCGGGCTGCTCAAGTACCTGCGGCGCCACCCGCTGCCCAGGCTGACCATCGCCGGCGGCTTCGCCAAGATGGTGAAGCTCGGCCAGGGTGCCTTGGACCTGCACTCCGGCCGCAGCCAGGTGGACCTGGACCGGCTGGCGGACCTGCTGGAGCGGTGCGGTGCGGATCCCGCTCAGGTCGCCGCCGCGCGCACCGCCAACACCGCCAAGCAGGTGCTCGACAACGCCGCCGGCCTGCCCCTGGCCGACACGGTCGCCGAGGCGGCGCGGCGGACGGCCCTCGACGTGCTGGATGGCGCGCCGGTGGAGGTCGAGGTGCTGGTGGTCGACCGTGCCGGGCACCTCGTCGGCCGGGCGGGCTGAGCCGTGCGGGTGCTGATCCTCGGCGGCACCACGGAGGCGGCGGCGCTGGCGCGCGCGCTGACGGACGTAGACGTCGTCACCTCGCTGGCCGGCCGCACCCGCAGTCCTGCCACCCTGCCCGGCCAAGTAAGGATAGGCGGCTTCGGCGGGCCGCAGGGCTTGGCGGAGTACCTGGGCGCCGAAGCCATCGACGCGCTGATCGACGCCACCCATCCCTTCGCCGCGCGGATCTCCGCCAACGCCGCCGTGGCCGCCCGGCTGCGCCCGACGCCGCGCCTGATGCTGGTGCGCCCGGCGTGGGCGCCGCAATCCGGCGACCGCTGGACGACGGTCCCGAGCATTCCCGCCGCGTCCGGCGCGGTGCCCACGGGTGCCCGCGCCTTCCTCGCCATCGGCCGGCAGGAGCTGGCGCCCTTCGCCGGGCGCGCCGACGCGTGGTTCCTGATCCGCAGCGTCGAACCGCCGGACACGCCCCTTCCCCCACACCGCGCGGTCGTCACCGCGCGCGGCCCATTCCGGGAGGACGAGGAGGTGGCGCTGATGACGGAGCATCGGATCGACGTGCTGGTCGCCAAGAACAGCGGCGGCGACGACGCCAAGCTGGCCGCCGCACGGCGGCTGGAGATTCCGGTGGTGCTGGTGGAGCGTCCGGCGCTGCCGGATGGCGACCGCGTCGGTGCGGTGGCCGACGCGGTCGCGTGGATCGGCAGGCTGGGATAAAGCTACTTCCGCTCCGGCCGCAGCACGTGCACGTGCTGCGGGTCGTACAGCGCGCTGTCGCGGAAGCCGTGCGCGTCGAGCACGCGGCCGACCAGCACCAGCGCGGTGCGGGTCAGCTTGGCCTCGCGAACCTTGGCGCGAATGTCGGACAGCGTGCCGCGGATCACCCGCTGGTCCGGCCACGTCGCGCGGTAGACCACCGCCACCGGACAGTCGGCGCCATAGTGCGGCGACAGCTCGCTGACCACGTGGTCGAGGTTGCGCACCGACAGGTGGATCGCCAGCGTGGCCCGCGAGGCGCCCAGCGCTGACAGCTCCTCGCCCGGCGGCATCGGCGAGGACTTCATGGCGGTGCGCGTCAGGATGATGGTCTGCGCGACCTCGGGCAGCGTCAGCTCGGTCGCCAGCACCGCCGCGGCGGCTGCGAAGGCCGGCACCCCCGGCGTCACGTCGTAGGGGATGCCGAGGTCGGCGAGGCGCCGCATCTGCTCGGCGATGGCGCCGTAGATCGACGGATCGCCGGAGTGCACGCGCGCCACGTCCTTGCCCTCGGCGTGGGCGGCCTGGATCTCGGCGATGATCTCGTCGAGGTGCAGCGGCGCGGTGTCCACCACGCGGGCGCCCGGCGGCGCGTAGCCCACTACCTCCTCCGGCACCAGCGAGCCGGCGTACAGGCAGACCGGGCACTTCGCGATCAGGTCGCGTCCGCGCACGGTGATGAGGTCGGCGGCCCCCGGACCGGCGCCGATGAAATGGACGGTCATCGCGTTACCCCTCGCGCTTCGCGGCGTAACCCCGCGGCGTGTAGATCCAGGCGCCGCCATCGCCGCGCGGCACGGTGCGCGTCTCGCTGGAGCCGATCATCACCAGCGTCAGCATGTCGACCTGCGACGCATCGAGGTCTCCCAACGTCGTCAGCCGGATCGTCTCCCCCTCGCGCCCCAGGTTGCGGGCGAGGATGACCGGCGTCGCGGCCGGCCGGTGCTCCAGGAAGACGCGGCGAAGCTCGCCCAGCTGCGTGGTGCGGCGCTGCGAGACCGGGTTGTAGATGGCGACCACGAAGTCCCCCGCCGCCGCCGCGCGGATGCGCTGCTCGATCACCTCCCAGGGGGTGAGCAGGTCGGACAGCGAGATGGTGCAGAAGTCGTGCCCGAGCGGCGCCCCGGCCCGCGCCGCGGCGGCCTGCAGCGCCGAGATGCCGGGCGTCACCGCCACCTCGACGCGCTTCCAGGCGTCCACGCCCTCACGGTCGATCAGCTCGAAGACCAGCGTCGCCATGGCGTAGATGCCGGCGTCGCCACTCGACACCAGGGCGACGTTCAGGCCCTCGGCGGCGAGGTTCAGCGCGATGCGGCAGCGCTCGGTCTCCGCCCCCAGCTCGTAGCCGTGCCGGCGCTTGCCCTCGGCCGCCGGGCCGAGCAGGTCGAGGTACAGGTGGTAGCCGACGAGGTCGGTCGCCTCGGCCAGCCAGCGCTCCGCCTCCGGCGTGCGCCAGTCCGGCGTGCCGGGGCCCATGCCGACGATGGACACCCGCCCGCGCGCCCGGCCCGCCGCCGCGGGGTCGATGGGCAGCGGCGCCAGCGCCACGGCGCAGGTGGCGCGCGCCGAGCGGCGCTTCGGCACGACCAGCGCCGCGTGCGGCCCGGCGGCGGCAAGCGCCGCGCCCTCCGCGACGCCGTGGCAGCCGACCTCGGCGAACACGACCTCCGACGGGGTGGCGAGGCGCGGCGCCTCCTGCTCCAGCCGGGTGGCGTCGAAGAAGCGCGCCGGCACGCCCAGGGCGCGCGCCGCGGCGTGCACCGCCGGCTCGTCGGCCTTGAGGTCTAGGGAGGTCACCAGCGCCACCGCGCCCTCGGACAGACCGGCCTCGGCGAGGGTGGCGCGGACCAGGGCGACCACCTCGGCCGACTCCGCTCCGCGCTCGCAGCCCACGCCAACCGCCAGCACAGGCGGATGGTAGACGAGGGTGCGGGCGTCGCCGGCGACGGCGCGCTCGGTGACGCGCAGCACGTGGTCGGCATCCGGCGCGAACGGCAGCGTGGTGTCGCGCAGCCACGCGGCGTCGCCCTCCAGCCGGCACGACGCACCGGACAGCAGCGCCGCCATGAAGGGCTTGGCGTCCTGCGGGTTGGCGAGGCGCCAGCCCTCCGGCGGCTCGTCCAGCGCGACGCCGAAGGCGCGGTCGCCCGATGTCGTCACCGCCGCCACCACGCCGAACGCCTCGGCGATGCGGCGGGCCAGAACGTTGGCGCCGTGGTGGCCGCCCAGCAGCGGCACCACCGCCTCGCCGTCCTCGGCCAGCGCCAGCACCGGCGGCTCGGCGTGCTTGTCGGCCAGCAGCGGGGCCAGCGCCCGCACCAGGATCCCGGCGGCGCAGACGCCGACGATGGGCGTGCCGGCGGCGAACAGGGCGCGCAGGTGCTCCAGCGTGTCGGAGAACGCCTCGTCGGCGCCGTGGACGCGGCTGCCAAGGCCGTGCACGCGGGAGCCGGGCAGGACCGCCGCGGCGCTGCGCGCGGTGGCGAGTCCCTGCGGCGAGAGGACGACGAAGACCGGTGCTTTCATCGCGGGACCAGAATCATGGAGAAATAGGGAACCGGCGGCCGGACCTCGGCCAGCGGCAGCACGCGCTGCTCCGGCAGCCCGGCGCGCTCGACGTACAGCGCGCGCGCCGTGAGGCCCAGTTCGTCGACAACAGCGCGCACCTTGTCGAAGTGACGGCCGAGCTTCATCACCGCGGCGGCGTCGGTGGCGGCCAGCCGTTCCTTCAGGACGGCAGCGTCCAGCGGCGCCGGCAGCACGGTCAGCACATCGTTGCGCGACGTGAGCGGCACCGGCACCGCAGCGGCGGTCGCCATCAGTGAGCTGACGCCCGGCACGACCTGCACGGGGAAGCGCCCGGCCAGCCGGGTGAACAGGTACTGGAACGAGCCGTAGAAGAACGGGTCGCCCTCGCAGGGCATCGCCACGTCGCGGCCGGCGGCGAGGTGGACGGCGATCTCCTCGGCGGCACGGTCGTAGATGGCCTGCCCGTCCGACGCCGGGGCGCTCATGTCGATGCGGACGACGAGTTCGGTCTGCCCGCCCGGCAGGTGCCCGGCGACGATGGATCGCGCGAAACTGTCGCTGCCGTTGGCGGCGAGGTAGGCGATGACCGGGCAGGCGCGCAGCAGGCGCAACGCTTTCAACGTCACCAGTTCCGGATCGCCGGGGCCGACGCCCAACCCATACAGGGTGCCGGTCATGGCTTGACCACCGCCAGCTGCGTCACCGGGCGCAACGGCTTCCACCCGCTGAAACCGCCGAGATCGGCGGCGCGGCTCACCGACAGCTGCGTCAGGCCGCCACCGAGCTTGGCGTACAGGTCGATCAGCGCCCGCTCACCCTCCAGCGTAACGGCGTTGGCGACGAAGCGGCCGCCGGAAGGCAGCGCCTCCCAGCACGCCTCGGCAAGGCCGGGGACGGTGACGCCGCCGCCGACGAACACGGCGTCCGGCGCCGGCAGGGCGTTCAGCGCATCCGGCGCCGCGCCCTCGACGATCTTCAGTCCCGGCACGCCCAGCGCCGCGGCGTTCTCCGCGATCAGCGCCAGCCGGTCGGCGCGTGGCTCGATCGCGATGGCGCGGGCGCGCGGCGCGGCGCGCATCCACTCGATGGCGACGGAGCCGCAGCCGGCCCCAACGTCCCACAGCGTCTGCCCTGGCACGGGCATCAGCGCGGAGAGCGTCACCGCGCGCACCTCGCGCTTGGTGAGCTGGCCGTCGTGGCGGAAGGCGTCGTCGGGCAGGCCGGGCGTGCGCGGCAGCAGCGCGGCACCGGGCTCGGCGGCGCACTCGATGGCGATGGTGTTCAAGGCGGCGTGCGGCCGCTCCTCCCAGTCCGCGGCGGTCCCGGCGACGCGTTTTTCCAGGATGGGGTGGCCCATGCGCTCCAGCACCGTGATCCGGCTCGGGCCGTAGCCGCGCCCGCGCAGCAGCGCCGCCACCGCGGCCGGCGTGGTGCCGTCGGCGCTCAGCGCCAGGATGCGGGCGCCGGGAACCAGCGCGGGGTGCAGCAGTTCGACCGGGCGGCCGTGCAGCGTCAGGCACTCCACCTCCGCCCGCGCCCAGCCGAGCCGCGCGCAGGCCAGCGCGAAGGCGCTCGGCGCCGGCATCACCACGGTTTCGCCGACGGGGAAGTGCTTCAGCAGCGTCGTGCCGACGCCGTACAGCATCGGGTCGCCGCTCGCCAGCACGACGACCCGGACGTTGCGGCGGCACTCCAGCTTCTCGATCAGCGCGTCGAAGGGCGAGGGCCAGGCCAGCCGCTCCGCCTCGTGCTCGGGCAGCATGGCGAGGTGGCGCTCGCCGCCGACCAGCACTTCGGCCACGGTGATGGCGCGCAACGCCGCCTCGGACAGGCCGCCGACACCGTCCTCGCCGACGCCGATGATGGTCAGCCAGGGCTCCATCACGTGCCCAACCCCACCGCCAGTGCGTTGACCGCCGCTGCCGCCAGCGCGCTGCCGCCGCGCCGGCCGCGCACGGTGGCGAAGGACAGGCCGCGCGGGTTGCCGGCCAGTTCGGCCTTGGACTCCGCGGCGCCGACGAAGCCCACCGGGAAAGCCAGCACCGCCGCCGGGCGCGGCGCCCCGGCGTCGATCAGCTCCAGCAGGCGGAACAGCGCGGTCGGCGCGTTGCCGATGGCGACCACGGCGCCCTCCAGCTCCGGCAGCCAGCGGTCGACGGCGGCGGCCGAGCGCGTCGTGCCGATGGCGCGCGCCAGACCCGGCACCGCCGCGTCGTGCAGGTGGCAGAGGATGCGGTTCCTCGCCGGCAGCAGGCGCGCCGTGATGCCGGCGCCCACCATCTGCGCGTCCACCAGGATCGGCGCGCCGGCGCGCAGCGCGGCGCGGCCCTGCGCCACCACGTCGGCGGAGAACGCGATGTCGTCCGCCAGATCGACCATGCCGCAGGTGTGGATCAGGCGGATGGCCAGTTCCGCCACGTCCGGCGGGAAGCGCGCCAGGTCGGCTTCCGCCCGGATGGTGGCGAAGGACCGGCGGTAGATGGCGTCGGGATCGCGCAGGTAGTCCAACGCGGCGGGCTGATCAGTCGCCATCGGCGCCCGACCGCGTCAGGCTGCGCGGCCCCAGGGGATGGTCGGCGTGCGGGTACGGGTGGTGTCCGTGCCCAGGGCCGTGATCATGGCCATGCCCGTGATCGTGGTCATGGGGATGGTCGTGAGGATGGCCGTGCCCGTGATCATGATCGTGGTGGTGATCATGATCGTGGTCATGATGATGGTGGCCGTGACCATGGTGATGGTGATGGCCGCCGTGGTCGTGGTGGTGATCATCATGGTGATGGGCGCCGCCGTCCACGCCGATGCCCTCGACGTGATGGTGGTGGCTTTCCTGGCGCAGGCCAACCTCGTCCTCGAAGCCCAGGAAGGCCTCGCGGTACTTGCACATCTGACAGTTCATGTTGCCGGTGCCGTCCAGGATCTCCTGGACGCGGTCGCGCATGGTCTCCAGCACCATGGGGTGGTCGTTGAGGTAGGGCGCCTTGACGAACTCGATGTCCGGGTGGCGCGCCGCCACGGCGTCGGTGGCGTCGTAGATGCGGCGCACCAGAATGCCGGTGAACAGGAAGTACGGGAACACCACGATCCGCTTGTAGCCGAGGCGCGCGGCGTGCTCCAGACCCGGCTCGACCAGCGGGAAGGTGACGCCGGAGTAGGCGGTCTCGGCCCAGCCGAAGCCCATCCCTTCCCACAGCATACGGGTGACCTTGGCGACGTTGGAGTTGGCGTCGGGGTCCGACGAGCCGCGCCCGACCACCACCAGCAGCGTCTCGTGCCGCGGCACGCCGTCGCCGGCCGCCGCCAGCGCTTGCGCCACGCGGTCGCCGGCGGCGCGCAGCATCTTCAGGTCGATGGCCAGCTCGCGGCCGTAGTCGATGGTCAGTCCCGGCTTCTCGGCGGCGTAGGCGTTCAGCACCGAGGGGATGTCGTTCTTGGCGTGCCCGGCGGCGAACAGCATGGCCGGCACCGCCAGGATGCGGGTGCAGCCGGCCGCCACCAGCTTGTCCAGCCCCTCGCGCAGCACCGGCCGCGCGAACTCCAGGTAGCCGTACTCGACGTGCTCGTAGGGGAGCTGGTGGGCGAGCGTGTGCGCCACCGCGGCGAATTCGGCCACCGCCTGCGCGTCGCGGCTGCCGTGGCCGCAGATCATGACGCCGAGCTTCTCGCCCATGGACTCTTCCTTCACTGACCGGAAGCGCCTGGGGAGCGTGGGAGAGAACGAGCCGTACCATGGATCGCGCCCCGCCACCGGTGCACCCCGCCCGGAGCTTCGTTGACGTGTCGCGGCCGGGCAGGTCTCCTGGCTCGTGGGTCAGCGCCGCGGGACTGGCCTTCCCGGCCGGGATCGTCTCCGGCCAGTGGCATGCTTCGCCGTCGCGACTCGCCACACACAGTTGCGGGGGCAGCCGCGGCACCGGGCCGAAGCCCTTCCCGCGTTCCCTTTTCACCCGTCACCCCTACGGGGTGGCGGGAACCATGCCGCTGGGGGGCAGACTTAGGCCCCCGCAGCCCGCAAGGTCAACGACTTTATTCGGGCTTGCGGAGGCCGCGGCGCACTGCCAGAGTGTGCGCCGATGGTGCCCGGCACGGCCAAGCCACGCCGGGATAATAGGGAACACGGTGCGGTCGACCAAATCGAGGGACCAAGCCCGTGGCTGCCCCCGCAACTGTAAGCGGCGAGCCGGCTCATGCCACCGGATTCCGGGAAGGCATCGGCCACACGGCGACGACCCGCGAGCCAGGAAACCTGCCATCGAGGCTCAATCCAATCCGTCGGGTGTGACGGCACATGGAGACATCGATGACCAACACGACCGTTTCGTCCTCTTCCCGCAGCCTGTCGCGTTCGGAGACCCTGGTCGCCGCGCTGGTGGCGATGCTGCTCGGCAGCTTCCTGGTCTACGGCGCCGGCTTCGCCAACGCGCAGGCGCTGCACGACGCCGCGCACGACGCCCGGCACGCCTTCTCGTTCCCCTGCCACTAAGGCCGGGGCCATGTTGAGGCGGATTCTCTCCGCGGCGCTCGCCGCGGGGCTGCTGGCTGGCGTCCTCGTTTCCGTATTGCAGGCCGTCACCACGACACCGCTGATCCTCCAGGCCGAGGTGTTCGAGACCGGCGGCGGGGTGCATGACCACACCGGCCATGACCATTCCGCCCCCCTTCCCGCCGAACCCGAGGCGGAGGACGTCGTCACCCGCACCGCGCTGACGGCGGCGGCCAACCTCATCACCGGAGTCGGCTTCGCGCTGCTGGTCGTGGGGGCCTTCGCGCTGTCCGGCCGGCCGGTCGAGGCGCGCGAGGGAATGCTGTGGGGTCTGGGCGGCTTCGCCACCTTCACCCTGGCACCGGCCCTCGGCCTGCCGCCGGAGCTGCCCGGCACCATCGCCGCCGATCTGGCGTCGCGTCAGGCCTGGTGGGTCTTCGCGGCGCTGGGCGCGGCCGGCGGGCTGGCGGTGCTGGCGTTCGGCAAGGGGTGGTGGCGGCTTCCCGTGGGGCTGGCGCTGCTGGTCCTGCCGCACGCCGTCGGTGCACCGCACCCCGACGCCTTCGGCGGCTCCCCGCCGCCGGAGCTGGTGGCGCAGTTCGTCGCCAAGTCCATCGTGATCAGCGCCATCTTCTGGGCGGCGCTGGGCTGGATGGCCGGCGGCTTCTTCAAGCGCTTCGCATCCTAAAGTCTCGGCCGTGAAATGATTTGACGGCCGTCCGTTAACGCGGAAACCTGTCGTGCGTGCACAAGAACGTTCAACGTCCGCACGCACGACAGGGAGACCGAGACCGATGCTCACAAGCACCCGCTACCGTCTGGGCGCCGCCGCCGTGGCGCTCGCCCTGGCCTCGGGGCCGGCGCTGGCCGAGACCTGGGACATGCCGACGCCCTACCCCGACGGCAACTTCCACACCCAGAACGTCCGCCAGTTCGCGGACGACGTGAAGGCCGCCACCAACGGCAAGATCCAGATCACCGTCCATTCCAACGGCTCGCTGATCAAGCATCCGGAGATCAAGCGCGCCGTGCAGTCGGGCCAAGCGCAGCTGGGCGAGGTGCTGATCTCCTCCTGGGCGAACGAGGATCCGCTGTACGGCCTCGACTCGGTGCCCTTCCTGGCCACCGACTTCGCCTCGGCCAAGAAGCTCTACCAGGTCTCCAAGCCGTACCTGGAGAAGAAGCTGGAGCGGCAGAAGCTCAAGCTTCTGTACTCCGTCGCGTGGCCGCCGCAGGGCCTGTACGTGAAGCAGGAGATCGCCTCGGTCGCCGACCTCAAGGGGCAGAAGTTCCGCGCCTACAACCCGGCCACCACCCGCATCGCCGAACTGACCGGCGCCGTGCCCACCAAGATCGAGGCGGCCGAGGTGGCCCAGGCCTTCGGCACCGGCATCGTGTCGGCGATGATCACCTCGGCGGCGACCGGCGTGGACAGCAAGGCCTGGGACTTCGTCAAGGTCTACTACGACGTGCAGGCCTGGCTGCCGCGCAACATGGTGTTCGTCAGCCTGGACGTCTGGAACGGCCTGGACGACGCCACCAAGAAGGCGGTGCAGGACGCCGCGGCGAAGGCCGAGGCGCGCGGCTGGGACGGCTGGGAGAAGAAGACCGCCGACCTGAACAAGGCGCTGGCCGACAACGGCATGAAGGTGCTGGCCCCGCCGGCGGCGCTGAAGGACGGCTTCGCCGAGGTCGGCAAGACCATGACCGCCGAGTGGCAGAAGGCCGCTGGATCCGACGGCGAAGCGATCGTCGCGGCGTTCAGGAAGTAAGTTCGGCTGCCCCCTCCCTGCCCCTCCCCCGCTGGCGCGGTGGAGGGAACGAGCCCCCTCTCCCGCGAAGCGGGGGAGGGATGGGGAGGGGGCAAAATCCCTCCCGGAGTCCCCATGCGTCCTGCCCTGTCCGCGCTCTACCGGACCGCGGAGTTCCTCGGTGCGGTCCTGTTCGTGCTGATCGCAGTGCCGATCCTCGCCCTCGTGTTCGCCCGCCCGTTCGGCATCGCCATCCCCGCCGCCGACGAGTTCGCCGGCTACGCCATGGCCGGCTCCTTCGCGCTGATGCTCGGCCCCAGCCTGCGGCAGGGCGCGCACATCCGCGTCGGCATCATCGTGGAACGCCTGCACGGCGCGCCGCGGCGGGCGTTCGAGCTGCTGTGCCTCGCCTTCGCCACCGCTCTGACCGGCTACTTCGCCTTCCACTGGAGCCGCATGACCTGGCAGTCCTACGATTTCGGCGACGTCAGCCAGGGTGTGCTGCCGATCCCCTTGTGGATCCCGCAGACGATCATGGCCGCCGGCCTGATCGTGCTGGCCATTGCCTTCCTCGACGACCTGATCCGCGTCGCCAGTGGCCATCAGGCGACCTACGAAACCGCCGACGCACCGACCGAGGGCTGAGCCGCATGGATCCCACCACCGCTTCCATCGTCGTGGTCGTCGCCATGTTCGTCATGCTGGCGGCCGGCGTCTGGGTGGCGCTGGCGCTGGCCGGCGTCGGCTTCGTCGCCATGGCGCTGTTCACCTCGCGCCCCATCGGTCTGGTGATGGCCACCAACGTTTGGGGCGCCTCCACCTCGTGGACGCTGACCGCCCTGCCGCTGTTCATCTGGATGGGCGAGATCCTGTTCCGCACCCGCATCTCGTCGGACATGTTCCGCGGCCTCGCCCCCTGGATGGGCTGGCTGCCGGGGCGGCTGATGCACGTCAACATCGTCGGCTGCTCGATCTTCGCGGCGGTCTCCGGCTCCTCCGCCGCCACCGCCGCCACCATCGGCCGCATGACCATCCCGGAGCTGAAGCGGCGCGGCTACGACCCGATGATGATCGTCGGCTCGCTGGCCGGCGCCGGCACGCTGGGTCTGCTGATCCCGCCGTCCATCATCATGATCGTCTACGGCGTGGCGGCCGACGTCTCCATCGCCCGGCTGTTCATCGCCGGCGTGATTCCCGGCATCGTGCTGAGCGGGCTGTTCATGGCCTACGTCGCCGGCTGGTCGCTGCTCAACCCCGACAAGGTGCCGCCCAACGACATCCGCATGAGCTTCGGTGAGAAGATCCGCGAGACCGGCGCGCTGATCCCGGTGATGCTGCTGATCGTCGCGGTGCTCGGCTCCATCTACGGCGGCTTCGCCACGCCGACCGAGGCGGCGGCGGTCGGCGTGCTGGGCGCCCTGGTGCTGGCGGCGGTCACCGGCACGCTGAGCTGGGCGACCTTCCGCGACAGCGTGCTGGGCGGCGCGCGCACCACCTGCATGATCTCCTTCATCCTGGCGGGGGCGGCGTTCCTCACCGCCGCCATGGGCTACACCGGCATCCCGCGGGCGCTGGCCGAGTGGATCACGGCGCAGCAGTTCTCCACCATTTCGCTTCTGGCGGCGCTGACGGTGTTCTTCGTCATCATGGGCTGCTTCCTCGACGGCATCTCGATGGTGGTGCTGACCACGTCGGTGATCCTGCCGATGGTCCAGCAGGCGGGGATCGACCTGCTGTGGTTCGGCATCTACATCGTCATCGTGGTGGAGATGGCGCAGATCACCCCGCCCGTGGGATTCAACCTGTTCGTGCTGCAGCCGATGACCGGCTACGGCATCTTCACGATCGGCAAGGCGGCGATGCCGTTCTTCGTCGTGATGGTGCTGATGGTGGCGCTGCTGTGGGTCTTCCCGGGGATGGTGACCTGGCTACCGTCGCAGATGATGGGCTGACGGAGAACGGATGACAGGACGGGAGCAGGGCGGGCGCGACCTCCGGCTCGACTTCTTCCGGGGGCTGGCGCTGTGGTTCATCTTCGTGAACCACATCCCGGCCAACCAGTTCGCCTGGCTGACCTCGCGCAACTACGGCCTGAGCGACGCGTCGGAAGTGTTCGTCTTCATCTCCGGCTACACCTCGTCCATGGTGTACGCCAAGGTGTACGCGCGCAGCGGCTGGGGCTTCGCGTCGGCCAAGGTGCTGGACCGCTGCTGGACGCTGTACCTGACGTACATCTTCCTGTTCATCGCCTTCACCGCCCAGGTGGCGTACACCACGCGCGCCTTCGACAACCCGCTGTTCGCCGAGGAGATGGGCATCGGCAGCTTCTTCGCCGACCCGACGGTGGCGCTGGTGCAGGCGCTGCTGCTGAAGTTCCGCCCGGCCAACCTGGACATCCTGCCGCTCTACATCGTGCTGCTGCTGGTGGTGCCGCTGCTGCTGCCGGTGCTGGTGCGCGGCCCGATGCCGCTGCTGGCGGCGTCGGGCGGGCTGTACGTGCTGACCCGCCACTTCGGCTGGAACCTGCCCACCTACCCGGAGGGCGGCGAATGGTTCTTCAACCCCTTCGCCTGGCAGTTCATATTCGTGCTGGGCGCGGTGCTGCAGCGCTTCCCCGACGCCACCGCGGCGCTCACCCGGCCACGGCTGCCGGCGCTGCTGCTGGCGGCGGCGTACATCGCGGCGTCGATGCTGCTGGCGCTGTCCTGGCAGATCGCCTCGCTGGGCGCCTTCATGCCGCCGCGCCTGGGCGAGGTGCTGTACCCGATCAGCAAGACCGACCTCGACCCGTTGCGCGTCGTGCATTTCCTCGCGCTCGCCTACCTCGTCCTGCAGGTGGCGCGGCCGGGCAGCGCGTGGCTGCACTCCCGCCTGCTGGCGCCGGTGGTGCTGTGCGGCCGGCAGTCGCTGCACGTGTTCTGCCTGGGCATCTTCCTGTCCTTCGCCGGCCAGACGGTGCTGGTGCAGGTGAACGGCTCGCTTTTTGCGCAGTTTGCTGTCACAATTATCGGCATAACTGCCATGATTTTGACCGCACGCGTGCTCACGTGGTACCAGTCGGCCGGCCGGCCGCCCCGTCCGGCGGCCCCGGCGTTCGAGGACTCCGGCGCATGAAGCCTGCCGCTGCCCTGCTTCCGGCCATCCTGCTCGCCGCGACCGGCGCCCTCGCGCAGCAGCCGGCGGACGATCCCTGCGCGGTGCCGGAGAGCGTCCTGACCGTCGACGCACACCTGACCCGCGCGCAGAGCTGGCTGAAAAAGGCCGGCACCCTTCCCATCCTGGTCGTCAACACGGCGAAGGCGAACCCCGCGCGCGGCGAGGCCAGCTACCCCGCCCAGTTGGAAAAGGAGCTGGCGGCGCGCCTGCCCGGCCGCCGGGTGACGGTGGCGGTGCGCAACCTTCCGGGCGCCACGGCGCACGAGATGCTGCCCGCCATGGACGCGGCGGTGAAGGAGCAGCACCCGGCGCTGGTGGTCTGGCAGGTGGGCACCATGGACGCGATGCGCAACGTCGGCCCGGACGGCTTCGGCGCGGCGCTGGCGTCCGGCATCGCCCAGACGCACGCGCGGGGATCCGACATCGTCATCATGGACATGCAGTACAGCCCGCAGACCAGCCAGCTCATCACCTTCCAGCCCTACGTGGATTACGTGGAGTGGGTGACACAGAACAACGACGTGTTCCATTTCCCGCGCTATGAAATGATGCGCTATTGGATCGAGGAAGGGCGCGTGACCGTCGGATCGGAATCCAAGGAGGAGAACCTGAAGGCCTTCACCTTTGTGCATGGCTGCGTCGGCCGCCTGCTGGCGCAGACGATTTCCGCGATGCTCGACCGCACCGCGGAGAACGGTCAATGACGCGTCGTCTCGCCGTCCTCGTGTCCGCCGCGCTGCTGCTCTCATCCCCCACCCACGCCGCACCGCCCTCCTGCCCGGCCTCGGCCCAGCTCGCCGCGCTGTCGGCGCCGTTGCCGCACGTGGCCGAGAGTCTCGCCACCGGCGATCCGCTGCGCATCGTCGCCATCGGCTCGTCCTCCACCGCCGGGGCCGGAGCCAGCGACGCGGAGCACAGCTACCCCGCGCGCCTGTCCCACTACCTGCACCAGATCTTCCCGCGCGCCGACGTCACCGTGCTCAACAAGGGCGCCAACGGCGAGGTCGGCACCGACATGCTGGCCCGCTTCCAGCGCGACGTGATCGACCAGAAGCCCGACCTCGTGGTCTGGCAGGTCGCCGCCAACTCGGTGCTGCGCAACCTCGACCCGGCCGGGGCCGAGCGGATCATCCGCGACGGCGTGCGCCGGCTGAAGGCCGCCGGGCTCGACGTCGTGCTGATGGACCTGCAGTACTCCCCCGCCATGCTGGAGAAGCCGGTGCACACCGACATGCAGGCGCGCATCGCCCGCGTCGCGGCGGAGGAGGGGGTGGGCCTGTTCCGCCGCTTCGCGCTGATGCGCGGCTGGGTGCTGGCCAGCAACGCGGCCATCCCCGACCTCGTCGGGCCGGACGGCATCCACCACAACGACTTCGGCTACGACTGCATCGCCCGCGCGCTGGCCGGTTCGATCCAGGAGGCCGCAGGCCTCGGCTCGATCCAAAAGGCCGCCAGCCTCGGCCCGATCGGCCACGCCGCGCTGCATCGTCCATGACCGGTCACGCTGCGGGCCGCACCGCGTGGGCCGCGGTGGCGAGCGCCATCGGCATCGGCATCGCCGCGGCCATGAGCATCGGCAAGGTGCCCCCGGCCATGCCGCTGATCCGCAGCGAACTCGGCCTGTCGCTGGTCGAGGGCGGCTGGGTGATGTCGGTGTTCGCGACGCTGGGCGCCACCGCCGGCGTGGCGCTCGGCCTGCTGTCCGATTCCATCGGGCAGCGCCGCGGCATCTGGTTGGGCGTCGCCGCGCTGCTGCTCGGCGGCGTGCTGGGCGCGATGGCGGGAAGCGGCACGCTGCTGCTTCTGGCCCGCGTGGTCGAGGGCGTCGGGTTCATTTTCGTCACCGTCTCCGCGCCGTCGCTGATTCTCGCCGCCACGGCGCCGGCGGACCGCAGCTTCGCGTTCGGGCTCTGGTCGATCTACATGCCGAGCGGCAGCGCCATCGCCATGGTCCTCGCCGCCGGGGCGCTGCCGCTGGTCGGCTGGCGCGGGCTGTGGCTGGGGCTGCTGGCGCTGCTGCTGCTGGCGACGCTGGTGCTGACGCTGACCACCCGCCATCTGCCGGTGACGGCGCGCAGCACGCAGCATCCCGTCCGCCTGATCGCCGAGACGACCGGCCGTCCCGGCCTGTGGGGCTTCGCCCTGGCGTTCACCGCCTACGCGTTCCAGTGGATCTCGCTGATGGTCTGGCTGCCGAGCTTCCTGATGCAGGACCGCGGTCTGAGCGGCACCGCGGCGACGCTGCTGACGGCGCTGCTGGTGCTGGCCAACGTGCCGGGCTGCATCCTGGGCGGCTGGCTGATGCGCAAGGCGGTGCCGCGCGGCTGGCTGCTGGCCACCGCCAGCGCGGTGATGGCGCTGAGCGCGCCGCTGGCGGTGGCCGGGGTCGGGCCGGACGGGTTCCGCTACGCGCTGTGCCTGCTGTTCTCCTTCGCCGGCGGGATGCTGCCGGCGGCGAGCTTCTCGGGCGCCGCGGCGCACGCGCCGTCGCCGAAGCACCTCGCCTCGGCCAACGGCATGGTGCTGCAGGGCTCCAACCTCGGCCAGCTCCTGGGGCCCCCGCTGATCGCCCAGATCGTCTCGCAGGCCGGCGGCGACTGGCAGGCGGCCACCGTGACGCTGGCGGTGGCCGCCGCCTGCGCGGCGTCGCTGGGGCTGATGGTGGTAAGGATGGAGGGCGGCAAGGCCGCCCGCCGCACCGCCTGAGCCTCAGTCCATCAAGCTGTCCAGCCCGCGCCGCAGTCCGGCCTGCTCACCCACCTTGCGGACCGCCAGCAGCGTGCCGGCCACGTAGGGCGTGGCGCTGGAGCCGGCGTCGTGGCGGATGGTCAGGCGCTCGTCGGGCAGGCCGAACAGCGCTTCGCAGGACAGGATGAAGCCCGGCATCCGCACGGAGTGCACGCGGGTGCGGCCGATCTCGGCGCCGCGCGTCTCCTGCGGGCCGCGCAGCTCGCCCACCGGTTTGGAGGTCGGGTCCTGGCGCACGGCGCCAAGCCGCTCGGCCAGCTCGCGCCCGGTGCCGCTCGGCACGTCGGGCTTGGACGCCGAGGCGTAGTCGATGACCTCCACATCCGGCACGTACTTGGCCGCCATCAGGGCGAAGCGCGCCATCAGCGTCGCGGTGATCGAGAAGTTGCCGGCCGCCAGCACGCCCACGCCCTTCTCCCGCGCCGCCCGGTCGATCTCGGCGTAGTCCTCCGCCGTCAGGCCGGAGGTACCGACCACCACGTGCCGCCCGGCGGCGACCGCGGTCAGCGCGTGCCCCTTCACCAGGTCCGGCTTGGTGTAGTCGACCACCACGTCGCAGGATGCCCGCAGCGCCTCCTCCAGCGTGGCCGACACGGCCACGCCCAGCGGCGCCAGCCCGGCGACGCTTCCCGCGTCCTGGCCGGCGGCCCGGCGCGCCACGGCGCCGGCCAGCGTCAGGTCCGGCGCCGCCGCCACCGCGGCCACCAGCGCCCTGCCCACCCAGCCGGTCGCGCCGACGATGATCACGGATGTCGTCATGGAACTCTCCTCCCTTGGTTGGCATCACCCTACCTCTCCCGCCGGGGGTGGGGAACAGGTCACGCACACGAGCCATTCACTTCGGCGGCGCACGCAGATCTCGTGCCCACCGCCCGATCTGCGCTATAGGTTGGGCCGCCGTCAGGGAGAAGGGTCCGTATGAAGGTCAGCATCGACATGGGAGCGACGACGTCCGGGACGCCGGCGGCGCTCGACCTCGAGGAGCTGCTCGCGACCCGGCTGCTGGTGCAGGGCAACTCGGGTTCCGGCAAGTCGCACCTGCTGCGCCGCCTGATCGAGCAGAGCGCGCCATGGGTTCAGCAGGCGATCATCGACCCGGAGGGCGACTTCGTCACCCTGGCCGAGGCGTTCGGCCACGTGGTGGTGGAGGCCGCCGACCACACCGAGCCGGCGCTCCAGCGCATCGCCGGGCGGGTGCGGCAGCACCGCGTGTCGGTCGTGCTGAACCTGGAGGGGCTGGACACCGAGATGCAGATGCGGGCCTGCGCCGCCTTCCTGGGCGGGCTGTTCGATGCGGAGCGTGATTGCTGGTACCCGATGCTGGTGGTGGTGGACGAGGCGCAGCTGTTCGCCCCCGCCGCGGCCGGCGAGGTGTCGGACGAGGCGCGCAAGGTTTCGCTGGGCGCCATGACCAACCTGATGTGCCGCGGCCGCAAGCGCGGTCTGGCCGGCATCATCGCCACCCAGCGCCTCGCCAAGCTCGCCAAGAACGTGGCGGCGGAGGCGTCGAATTTCCTGATGGGCCGCACCTTCCTCGACATCGACATGGCCCGCGCCGCCGACCTCCTGGGCATGGAGCGCCGGCAGGCCGAAGCGTTCCGCGACCTGGAGCGCGGCCACTTCATCGCGCTGGGCCCCGCGCTGTCGCGCCGCCCGCTGCCGATCCGCATCGGCGACGTGCGGACGCACGGCCGCACCGGCAGCCCGAAGCTCATGCCGCTGCCGGACACACCGACCGAGGACGCCCGCGACCTGATCCTCCAACCCGGCGAGCCCGATCCGCCGACCCGCCCGGTGGTGGTGCGCCGCCCGCCGCCCCCGCCGCCGCCCAGCACCAACGACATCCTGATGCAGCTGGTGCAGGCCCGGCCCGCCGCCATGGCCGCCGCGGCCGAGGAGGAGCCGGCCGAGGACCAGGGTCCGGTCCTGGACGAGATCCTGCGCCAGGTGCTGGCCGACCCGGAGGCGTCGTTCCGTTCGGTGGCGGTGCTGTACCAGGACTTCCTGGTGCGCTGCCGGATCCACAACCTGCGCGGCAAACCGCTCGACCTGCCGGCCTTCCGCCGCCGCCTCGCCACCGTGCGCGCCGGCGTCGACGCGCAAGCCGGCGACAGCCCGGACTGGGAGAAGGCGACGGCCTGCGCCGCCGAGCTGGCGGAGGACCTGCAGGGCGTCTTCCTGCTGCTGGCCCGCGCCGCCATGGACCGCGCCGCCTGCCCGTCCGACGCCGAGATCGCGCGCGCCTGCGGCAGCCGCTCCACTGGGCGGGCGCGGCGGCTGGTGGCCTACATGGAGCAGCGCAACCTCGTGGTCAGCCGCAACGACCGCATGGGCCGCCGCATCATCGCCCTGCCGGCGCTGGGCTGGGAGACGGCCCCCGGCGACCCGAACGCGGCGGACGAGCGGCCAAGCGACGAGGGCGGCGACCTGTTCGCGGTGGCGTGACTCCCGCGGCGGCAGCCGCTCAGCCGCCCGGCAAGGCCGCCCGAAGCGCGGCGACGCAGGACTCCACGCTCCGCCCGGCGGTGTCGACCACCACGCGCGGCTCGCTCCAGGGACGGTAGTCGCGCCGGCGCACCTCTTCCCAACTCGGCAGCCGGAACTCCGCGATGTCGGCCCGGCGCTCTTCCACGCGCCGCCGATGCTCGCTCTCGTCGGAGCACACGATCTCGACATCGAACGCCCGCACGCCAACGCATGACGCCACCGCACGCCATGCGTCCCTGGTGACCGGCAGCGGATTGACCGAATCCGCCAGCACGCTCAGGCCGAGGCGGAGGTTGTCCCCGGCCACCGCGTAGCCGACCCGGTAGCCGGTGTCGCGCATGGACTCGAGCCCGGTTTCGGCGCTCCGGATCGCCTGCTCGATGGAATCGATTCGGAGGTGCACCGCGCCGATGCACCGCGCCAGCTCGCGCGCGATCGTCGTCTTCCCGCTTCCGGGCAAACCGCTGAAAATGACCAGCATGGCAGGCATCATCTTCCATCACCGGTGGTATAGGCGAGAATCATGCACCACCGCGCCCGCTTGACCAACAGTCTTGAGGCGGTGCCGGCGCTTCCCCTCACGCCCGCACGGCGCTATGTGGAGTGCATGCAGACCTGGACCGAGGGCTACGTCGGCGAGATCGCCTACGTCCACTCCTTCTACGCCGAGATGACGCCGGCGCACCTGAGCTTCGCACTGCTGCTGGCGGGCGTCCGCCCGCCCGACCTGTCGGAACCCTTCACCTACGCCGAACTCGGCTGCGGGCAGGGGCTGACCAGCAACCTGCTGGCCGGCGTGCACCCGCAGGCGCGGTTCGAGGCGGTGGATTTCCTGCCCGCCCACATCGCCGACGCCCGCGATCTTGCAGCCAAGGCCGGCAACGCCAACGCCACCTTCCTGGAGGACAGCTTCGCGGAATACGCGGAGCGCGGCGGCCCCGACCTCGACATCGTCGCGCTGCACGGCGTGTGGACCTGGGTGAGCGCCGACAACCGCCGCATTCTGCTCGACATCCTGCGCCGCCGGCTGAAGCCGGGCGGGGTGGTCTACGTCAGCTACAACTGCCTGCCCGGCTGGGCGGCGCACACGCCGCTGCGCAAGCTGCTGGTGGAGCACACCGCGTCCGGTTCCGGCCCGCTTCCGGACCGCATCGGCAAGGCGCTGGGCTTCGCCGCGCGCATGGCGCGGCTCGGCGAGGGCTGGTTCGACCGGGTGCCGGGCGCGCTCGCCCACCTGGAGAGCCTGGACGGCAAGTCCGACGGCTACATCGCGCACGAGTACCTGAACCGCGACTGGACGCCCTTCTACCACGCCGACGTCGCCCGCGAGCTGGCCGCCGCCAAGCTGGAGTACGCGACCTCGGCGACGCTGGCCGACCACGTGGACGACGCCATGGTCAGCGCACCGGGCCTCGCCCTGCTGAACGAGGCGGCGGACCCGGCGCTGCGCGAGACTCTGCGCGACTACCTGACCGACCGGCGCTTCCGCCGCGACGTGTTCGTCAAGGGCGCGCTCCGCCTGTCCGCGGCCGAGCGCGAACAGAGCCTGCGCGCGCTGCGCGTCGGCCTCCCGGTGCCGCGCGGCGAGGTGCCGGAACGGGTGAGCGCGCCGACCGGCCACATCGACCTCCCGGCCGCCGCCCCGCTGGCCGAGGCTCTGGCCGGCGGCCCGCAGACGCTGGACGCGCTGATGGGGGACCTGAAGGCGCACAGCCTTGAGGACGTGCTGCGCACCATCGCGCTGCTCGGCGGCGCCGTGGTGCCGGTGCCCGAGGGCATCGACGCACGGCGCGTGGCGCGCTTCAACTCCGCGGTGCTGGAACGCAACCGGTTCGATCCGGGGATCCGGCAGCTGGCCTCGCCCGAGTTGGGGACCGGCATGGTGGTCGGGCTGCTGGAGCGGCTGTTCCTGCTCGCCGAGGCGCGTGGGGAGGAGCCGGCGGCCTTCGCGTGGATGGTGCTGCGCGAGCGCGGCAAGAAGTTGCGGCGGGATGGCGAGGAACTGCAAACGGACGCCGAGAACGTCGCGGAGCTGGCGCGGCTGTACGAAGGGTTCGTCGGCGGGCAGCGGGGGTGGTTGAAGGGGCTGGGGATCGCAGAATAGTCCCTCCCCCGCCTCCGGCGGGGGAGGTTAGGTGGGGGCCAGTTGTTTCCGGGCAGGCCGTAGCCCCCACCCTTCCCACTTCGTGGGCCCCTTCCCTCCCCCACCAGAGGCGGGGGAGGGAGACTACCGCGCCTTCTGCGGCATCCGCCGCCGCCCCGCCCCGGCCTGCTGCGTGAAGAACGGCGTCCCGCCGCCCTTCCTGGCGCACGCACCCTTCCCCGTCCCCGCCGGCTGCCACGCCGGCACGAGGTGCTGCGGCCCCGGCCCGATCAGGTCCGTGCGGCCCATCGCCTTCAGCGCGTCGCGCAGCACCGGCCAGTTCTCCGGGTCGTGGTAGCGCAGGAACGCCTTGTGCAGCCGGCGCTGCTTCAGCCCCTTGGCCGCCTCCACGGTCTCGCCGCCGACGCGGCGGATCGGGCGGAGCGTGTTCCGCCCGGTGTGGTACATCGCCGCCGACACCGACATCGGGCTGGGAAGGAAGGTCTGCACCTGATCGGCCTTGAAGCCGTTCCGCTTCAGCCACAGCGCGAGGTTCATCATGTCCTCGTCCCTGGTGCCGGGGTGCGCGGCGATGAAGTAAGGAATGAGGTAGAGCTTCTTGCCCGCCTCCTTCGCCGCCTGCTCGAACATGCGCTTGAAGCTGTCGTAGGCACCGATGCCCGGCTTCATCATCTTGGACAGCGGCCCGGCCTCGGTGTGCTCCGGCGCGATCTTCAGGTAGCCGCCGACGTGGTGCTTCACCAGCTCCTTCACGTACTCCGGGCTCTTGACCGCGAGGTCGTAGCGCAGGCCCGACGCGATGGAGATCTTCTTCACCCCCTTCACCGCGCGTGCCTTGCGGTACAGCTCGATGAGATGGCTGTGGTCGGTGCCGAGATTCTTGCAGATGTCGGGGTAGACGCAGGACGGCCGGCGGCAGGTGCGCTGGATCGCGTCGTCCTTGCAGGCGAGGCGGTACATGTTGGCGGTCGGCCCGCCCAGGTCGGAGATGTGGCCGGTGAAGCCCTTGGTCTTGTCGCGGATCTCTTCGATCTCGCGCAGGATCGAATCCTGCGAGCGGCTCTGGATCACCCGCCCCTCGTGCTCGGTGATCGAGCAGAAGGAGCAGCCGCCGAAGCAGCCGCGCATGATGTTGATCGAGAAGCGGATCATCTCCCACGCCGGGATGCGGGCGTCGCCGTAGCTCGGGTGGGGGGCGCGGGCGTAGGGCAGGCCGAAGACGCCGTCCATCTCCGGCGTGCTCAGCGGGATCGGCGGCGGGTTCAGCCACAGTTCCTTGTCGCCGTGCCGCTGCACCATCGCCCGCGCGTTGCCGGGGTTGGCCTCCTGGTGCAGCACGCGCGACGCCTGGGCGTACAGCACCGGGTCGGCCGCCACCTGCTCGTAGGACGGCAGGCGCACCACGGTGTGCTCCGGCTCGTCGCGGCGCGGGTTCAGAGCCTCGCCATCCTCGACGGCCGCCGCGGCGTCCACCACGCTCCAGCCCTCCGGCACCGCGTCGCGCAGGAAGGCGGTGCCGCGGATGTCCTGCATGGCGCGCGGCGCCTCGCCCGCCGCGGCGCGGTGCGCCACCTCGACGATGGCGCGCTCGGCGTTGCCGTACAGCAGGATGTCGGCCTTGGCGTCCACCAGGACGGAGCGGCGCACCTTGTCCGACCAGTAGTCGTAGTGGGCGATGCGGCGCAGGGACGCCTCGATGCCGCCCAGGACGATGGGGACGTCCTTGTAGGCCTCGCGGCAGCGCTGCGAGTAGACGATGGCGGCGCGGTCGGGGCGCTTGCCGCCCTCGTCGTTCGGCGTGTAGCTGTCGTTGTGGCGCAGCCGCCGGTCGGACGTGTAGCGGTTGACCATGGAGTCCATGTTGCCGCCGGTGACGCCGAAGAACAGGTTGGGCTTGCCCAGGATCTTGAACGGCTCGGCCGTCTGCCAGTCCGGCTGCGCGATGATGCCGACGCGGAAGCCCTGCGCCTCCAGCAGCCGCCCGATGATCGCCATGCCGAAGCTGGGGTGGTCGATGTAGGCGTCGCCGGTGACGACGATGACGTCGCAGCTGTCCCAGCCGAGCGCGTCCATCTCGGCGCGCGAGGTCGGCAGGAAGGACGCCGTGCCGAAGCGGTGCGCCCAGTGCTGGCGGTAAGAGAAGATGTCCTTGGCGGTCGACATACGGCTTTCCGGTGGCGGAGAGGCCCCGTGGGGTACCTCGTCCGCCATCAGATAGCGCGTCCGCCGCCCGGTTCAAAAGATAACAGGAGGTATGGGGGCGATTTGTCCTCAGTTCGCCGCGAAGCAGTACAGCAGCCCTGCCCCGCCGGTGCTTTTCAGCGCGTCCTGGCTGCAGCCGCCGCGCGAGGCGTGCGAGGAATTCCAGGACTTGGCCGGCGGCGACTCGTCCAGGCCCCGGCGGTCGTGATGGCCGAGCATCGCCGCGCCTTCGGTCCCGCTCTTGGTCCAGTTGCCGCAGGTCATGTCCTGGCTGCCGGCGAAGGCGGTGCCGTCCGGCTGCGAGCCGGTAAGGATGTCGTGCGTGTTCGGCTGGTCGCCGCCGCCGTTGACCACCGCGCCCTTGTCGGTCAGCGCCGTCTGCTTGGTCAGGTTGTTGCTCGGCCCGTGCAGGTCCTCGACGCTCTTGGCGATCACCTCGCCCTTGGCGTTGGTCCACGGGCCCTTGCCGATGCGGTCGCGGGCGTTCACCGCCGGCTGGCCGCCCGTCGCCTGGGTGCTGAGGTAGGCGCGCCACGTCTTGCCGCCCGCCCCGGCCGCGGTGGCCAGCTGCTGGCAGTGGCGGTCCGCGCCCTCCAGCCCGCCGAGGTCGGCGCCCTTGCCGGAACCGACGCTGGTGACGAAGAAGCTCATGGTGCTCTGCTGCGCCTGGGCGCCGCCGGTGGCGGCGAGCAGCAGGGCCGCCGCGAGAATCGTCCGCTTCATGATTGTTTCCCCCGTTCGTCGTTGTCCGTCCCACGCAGGACGCCACACGGCGCCCACTTATTCCCCTGGTCAGATCATGCCAAGTCGCCGCCAAGCCGGCCACTCGAAGCGCGCCGCCCGGTCAAGCCGCTGGGCGAGTTGCGCGCGGCGCTGCGCGTTGGCCTGCAGAGCGGCCGGGTCGTTCATGAAGTCGGTCACCCGCAGGGGGCCGAGCAGGTGGTCGACCAGCAGCGGCGGGTCGGTCGGCGCACCCTCCAGAATCGCGCGGTAGAGCTGCGCCCCCGCCGCGTCGGTGTGCAGGCCGGCGCCGCCAACCGACGACGCCAGCCAAGCCACCGGGGCCTCCGCCGCAAGGGCTTCGGCGACCTGCGCGCGGTTGAAGCGCAGCACCGACTCCAGCGGTGCCGCGTCCAGCCCGCGCGTCGCCAGCGCTGCGCCGGCGCCGACCAGCGCCAGCGCCAGCTGGCGCGCCGGCGGTGGCCCGGCCACCCGCACCTCCGGCAGATCGAGCAGGTCGCCGATTCGGTGCGCGCCCCTGCCCAGCGCCGCGATGATCGGGCCGTAGACGCGCTCCTCCAGCACCAGCGGCGTACCCTTGCCGTCGATGGTGTGGGGAAAGCCGATGGGGCCGATCAGCGCCAGCCCGAAATCGCGCAGCCGCGCCTCGCGCAGCGCCGGGGGCAGCGGTCGGGCGCCGCGGACGAAGACATCGCAGCGGTGCCGCTCCACGTCGCAATAGTCGGCGAAGCTCTCGCGCAGCACCGGGTCGGCGATGCCGTCCAGCAGCGCGCGCTGCTCCGCGCTCAGCATCAGTGACGGCTCGTTCATGAACATGTGGGCGGAGCCGGCGTAGCTCAGCTTCGCCGCCGCCAGATCGCGCGCCACGTCGGCGTGCAGCAGCGGCTGCCAGCTGCCGTTCAGGTACTCGTGCGCGAGGTAGGTCGGGTGGGTGGACGGGTCGCGCAGGCGCTTGAACAGCTCGGCGTCGCCAGCCGCCCCGGCGCCGGTGCCGGACAGCGCCTCGGCAAAGTCGAGCGCCTTGAGCACGGCGTGGTCGCTGCGGCCAGGCATCGTGCGGGCGTATTCCAGCAGCAGGCGCTGCAAGGGGATCTGGTTCGACCAGCCGGGCAGCGTGTTGTAGGTGATGTAGGCCGCTCCACCCGGCTTCAGCGCACGGGCGAGGAAGCGGACGATCGCCCGCTTGGTCTCAGTTCCCACCCAGCTGTAGACGCCGTGCAGGGTGATGTAGTCGAAGGCCGGCAGGGCCGGCCCGGCGCCGGCCGCCAGATCCTCGAAGCTGGTCTCGTGGAAGGTGACGTTCCCCAGCCCGGCGGCCTTGGCCGTGGCCCGGGCGCGGGCGATGTGGGCGGGGTGGAAGTCGACGGCGTGGACCGTGGCCTTCGGGTTGGCGGCGGCGATGACGTTGGCGGTGACGCCCTGGCCGCAGCCCAGCTCGCACCACGCGAAGTCCTCGCCGGCCTGCGGCGGCTCCAGGCCGTTCAGCAGGCAGACGAGGTCGAGGTGCGCCGGGGCCTGCTGGCGGAACAGGCCCGGCTCGTACTCGATGTCGGCGACATAGCCCGCGCTCCACTCCGCCATGGATCCCCCCGGTTGTGATGGCCTGTCCTGACTATCACAAACCGGAAGGGTGCGCCGCACCGATCAGTGCAACAGGCCGATCTGGTCCATGGGGATCGCTTCGAACCCGTGCTGATACATCGGCGAGGCCGATGCCAGCGTGTAGTCGCCCGCCCCCGGGTTGGTGAACAGAGGGTTGAGCGTCAGCGAGTTGGCGTCGTACCCCGCCGCCTTCCACTCGGCCAGCGTGCCCTGCGTGCCCGCCATCGCCTGCGGCCACACCTGGAACAGCTTCGCCGCGGCGTCGAGGTAGGCGTAGTCGTTGTCGTGGAAGGTGCCGGCATTCTTCGGCCCGTCGATGGCGACCACCAGCCCCTGGTTGGTGGCGTCGATGACGTTGTGGTGGAAGTCGTTGCCGGACATCGGCGTGCCCTTCCAGCCGCCGTAGCCGACGCTCTGCTGCAGTCCGATCTCGCGGCCGTCGTTGCCGGCGATGATGTTGTTGGACACCGTGTTGTTCCAGCCGCCGTGCAGGAACACGCCGCCCAGGTTGCCGTGCACGTAGTTGCCCTTCACCGTGGCGCCGCTGGTCCAGTCGTCCAGGTAGACGCCCCAGCTGACCAGCTGCTTCGGGTCCAGCCACGTCGGCGAGACCGAGCCGTCCCAGCGCACGTTGCCGAAGGCGCTGGTGTCCGACACGTCGTTGTAGGCGACGACGTGGCCGGTGGCGGTCTGCTGGCGGTTGATCAGGTAGATGCCGCCGCCGTCGCTGGTCTCGCGGTTGGAGTCCACGACCTCGTTGTAGGTCACCGTCGCCCGGTAGGTCTCGTCGCCGGTGATCTGCACCGAGCCCACGGCGATCGCCTTGCCGGCGGTGTGCTCGATCAGGTTGTGGGAGACGGTCACGTCGGAGCTGCCGTTCACCCAGATGCCGTCGCTGCCGCGGTCTACCGCGCCGGCGTACTCGACCGTGTTGTTCGAGACGTCGGCGAAGTTGGACCCCATCTTGACGAACACCGCCTCGCGCCCGGTGTGGTCGAAGCTGTTGCCGGTCACCTTGGCGTTCGGGCTGGTCTGCACGGTGATGCCGTAGCCGGTGTTCAGCACCGTGTTGTTCTTGAACACCAGGCCGTCGGCGTTCTGGGCGTAGAGGCCATGGCCGGTCGGACCGCCGTCGGCGATGGTCAGCCCCTCGATGGTGACGTTCTTCGCGCCCCCCATGCCGAACAGCACGTCAAGCTGCGCCGCGACCACCTTGTGACCGGCCGGCGTACCGCCCTCCGGCCGGAACAGGATCTGGTTCGAGGCGGAGTCGTAGAACCACTCCCGGTTGGCGTCCAGCTGGTCCTTGGCGTTGTAGATATAGAAGCGGCTGCCCTCGCCGAAGCCGTCCCAGCTGCCGCTGCCCAGCGTGATCACGTTGCGCGTGTAGTCGATGCCGGTCACCGGCACCAGCACGTCGTCGTAGCCGTGCTGGCCGAAGGCGCTGACCATCAACCCTTTGGTGTCGGCGAAGGTGGGAACCGTGCCCGCCTTGAAGGTGATCTGGTTGGTGCCGGTGCCCGACGCCGCCTTGTCGGCGATCAGCCAGCCGCCGTCGATGGGGTGCGTCGGATCCTCGTTCGGCGTGCGCGCCAGCGTCTGGCGCTGCCCGTCCATGGAGAGGTCGAGCACCGGCTTCGAGCCGGCCGGCAGCTGCGCGCTCCACAGCCCGTTGCCGCGCGACACCCAATTGTCGATCAGCGTGCCGCCGTGGAACACCGGCTTCTCGGACCCGTAGGCGGCGAAGCGGACGCCGGAATCACTGCCGTCCAGCCAAAGCTGGTCCTTCATGTAGTAGTCGCCGCCGCGCACGTAGGTGGTGTCGATGTCGCTGGCGCGCATGGCGCGCTGCGCCGCCTGCAGCGTGGCGAACGGGCCGTCGGTGCCGTCGGCGTTGGGCGCCGCCAGCTTACCCGACCACGTGTCCTTGCCGTTCGTCGCCACGTAGAACGCCGGGCCGGTCGGCGCCGGGGTGGTGGGCGTGGTCGGCGTCGTGGTGCCGGTGGGAAAGTCGCTGGCCGGGGCGTTCACCACCAGCGTGCCGTTCCACCACATCCCGGACTGCCCGGCGACCACGTCCTTGCCATCCAGGGCACCCTTGTCGTAGGTCACCGCCGAGTCGGTCGGCGCGTAGGCGTGGCCGTTCACGGTGATCTTGTTGACGATCAGGTCGCGGCTGCCGGAATCGTTGTCGTACTGCACCTGTACCTTGTGGCCGGTGCCCAGCGCCGCGCTGGTGGTGAAGGTGAAGTCCTTGGCCGCGGTGCCGGCGGTGCCCTCGCCCACCTTCACGCCATCGACCAGCAGGTTGAAGTGCGCGTTGACGCCGTTGTACGGCGTGCCCAGCGCGTTGACCACGATGGTGGACGCGCCGGTGGTGGGCGTGGTCGGAGTCGTCGGCGTGCTCGCCACCGGGAAGAACGAGGAATCGGCGTTCACCACCAGCGTGCCGTTCCACCACAGGCTGGATTGGCCGGCGACCACATCCTTGCCGTCCAGCGCCCCCTTGTCGTAGCTGACGACGGAGTCGGTCGGCGCCACGGCCTTGCCGTTGATGGTGATCTTGTTGACGAACAGGTCGCGGCCGCTGGTGTCGTTGTCGTACTGCACCTGCACCTTGTGGCCGGCGCCCAGCGCGGCGTTGGTGGTGAAGGTGAAGTCCTTGGCCGTGGTGGTGGTCGTGCCCTCACCCACCTTCACGCCGTCCACCAGCAGGTTGAAGTGCGCGCCGACTCCGGCCGCCAGCGAGCCCGCCGCGTTCACCACGATGGTCGACTGGCCGGACGTCGTGGTCGGCGTGGTCGGGGTCGGGGAGGTCGGCGTGGTGGCCGCCGCCGGGTAGAAGCTGGCGGGCGTGCTGAAGTTCAGCGCCCCTTCCCACCACATGCCTTCCTGGCCCGGCACCGTGTCCTGCCCGTCAAGGGCGTAGCGGTCGTAGACGGCCTGGGTCGGCGACAGCGTGTTGCCGTTCACCACGACCGAGCGGACCAGCAGGTTGCGATCCTCGCCGTTCACGCTGGCGTCGTTGTCGAAATAGACCTGGACGGTGTGCGCCTGCCCGGCGGCGACCTGGGTGGTGAAGCTGTAGGCGCTCGGGTTCGTGGTGCTCACCGTCGCCTGGCCGGCGTCCTTGCCGTCCACCAGCAGGCGGAAGTGCGGCCAGATGCCTCCGGCGGACGTGCCATAGGCGTTCACGACGATCTTGGCGTCGGCGAGGCCCGTGGTGGTCGTAGCCATCGGTCAATTCCTTGCGTGGTTTTCAACGCAGGCGAGAATGATGGCGTTCGTCGGACATTTGTGCGTCATCGCCCCGCCGGCCGTGACCAGTGCGGGGCAATGGGGGGGACACGAAAACGCCCGCCGGGCATGCCGCCCGGCGGGCTTTCCCGAAAGCAGGGGCTCAGGCCGCGCGGACGTGGCTGATGAAGTTGCTCACCTGCTGGCGCAGCAGGTTGAACTGCTCCGACACCTTGCGGGTGGCGTCCAGCAGGTCCTTGGCCATGTGGCTGGCGTCCACCACCTCGCCGGTCACCAGGTCGATGTTGGTGGCGACCGCCTGGGTGCCCGTGGCCGCGTGGTTGGCGGCGCGCGAGATCTCGTGCGTGGTGATGTTCTGCTCCTCGACCGCGGCGGCGATGCCGGTGGCGATCTCGCGGGCACCCTCGGCGACCTTGGAGATGTACTTGATCTCGTCCACGGCGCGCTGGGTGGAGGACTGCACGCCGTTGATCTGCTGCGTGATGTCCTCGGTCGCCTTGGCGGTCTGGTTGGCCAGCTGCTTGACCTCCGAGGCGACCACCGCGAAGCCCTTGCCGGCGTCGCCGGCCCGCGCCGCCTCGATGGTCGCGTTCAGCGCCAGCAGGTTGGTCTTGCTGGCGATGTCGTTGATCAGCTTGACGATGTCGCCGATGCGCAGCGCCTGGTTGGCCAGCGCCTCGATGGTGTGGCTGGTCTGGTCGGCCGCCTCGGCGGTGTTGCGCGCGCCCTCCACCGACTGGGTGATGCGCTGCGAGATCTCCGCGGTGGTGGCCGACAGCTGCTCGGTGGCCGAGGCGATGCTGCCGACGTTCTCCATGGTGTGGGAGGTAGCGCTGGCGATCTCCACCGCGCCCTTCTCGGCCTCGGCCACGCGCTTGGCGAGGGTGTGGGCGAACTCGCCCATCTCGCTGGCCGCCATCAGCGCCCGTTCGACCAGGGTCGAGACGTTGGCCTCGAAGTCCTGCGCCAGTTGGGCCATCAGCGTCTTGCGGGCGGCCTCCGCCTCGGCCTTGGTGCGCTCCTGCTCTTCGTTGAGCACGCGGACCTTGGCGGTGCTGTCGCGGAACACCCCGACGGCGCGGGCGATGGTGCCGATCTCGTCGGCGCGCTTCAGGCAGCTCAGCCGGATGTCCAGGTTGTTGTCGGAGATCATCTGCATCGCCGTGCTGATCTCCAGCGTCGGCGTGATGACGATGCGGCGGACCAGCACGTACAGCGCCAGCACCAGCACCACCACCACCGCCAGCGAAATGATGACCGAGGTCTCGGTGTCCGACGCGATCTGATCGACCACCGCCTTGCGGCTCCACGCCGCGGCGAGATAGCCGACGCGCTCGCGCTGGGTGCCGGAGACGACCGGCGTGATCACCAGCGTCTGCGTGTCGGTGGACTGGACGACCGCGCCGCTCTCGGCGCGCGCGCGGGTTCCCTCGGCGAAGCGGGCGACCGCCGCGGCATCGACGCCGGCGCGGGTGTAGCTGTCGAGCGGCTTGCCGGACTTGTCCAGCACCAGCACGGCGTCGAGCCCGGCCTGTGCGTTCTGCGCCACCTCGGCGTAGGAGCCCTTGATCGCCTCGGTGCGGGCGTACTTGACCGCCGACGCCATGTTGTCGCCCAGGAGCCGGGTCACCTGCGTCGAACCCTGGTCGAAGACCGTCAGCGCCAGCTCGCGCACCTTCATCGCCTGATAGGTGATCAGGCTGCCGAGGCCCAGCGCCAGCAGGAGCACCACCCAGACGATGATCTTCTGGCTGATGCTGCGCATGAAGAACAGGCCTTTCGGGGCCGCTTCCGTCAAACCGTCCATCGACATCACAGACTTCCCCCAGGACAGAGTGTCACGGCCACGGCATCACAAAATAAACGCCCGGCCGGAACGAAGTAAGTACAGCATCGGCGCGATGATAATAAAACTCAATGCACCACGATAACACCCTCAATTACGAAAGCAAATCAGCACATATGGCCAGTATATTCTTGCAAGTCCGTCAGAAATTCTGAAAATCGAACAAACATCCGTTCATGCAACAGCATTCAGAGAGCCGGACAACCCGACGCCGGAAACGGAGACGGGCGGTCGAAACCGCCCGTCCGCTGCGTCACTCCATGCCGTAGAGCTTGAGCAGCTGCTCGAAGTCGCCGGCCTGTTCCAGGACCTTCAGCGCCTCCTGCCAGTCCGCCGGATTCAGGCTCGACGCCTTGTTGGCCGCGAGATAGGCGGCGGAACGCTCCTGCGGCTCGCCGAAGACCAGTGCGCCCTGGCCGCCGGCCGCCTTCCAGTCGGTCTTGCAGAACGGGTTGGGCTGGTAGGCCACATCGACCTTGCCGTCCAACAGACCCTGCATCAGCTCGCGCGAGGTGGGGAACTCGACGATGTTGGTCAGGCCCTTCTGCTTCAGGAAGGAGAGCGAGGCGCTGTTGACCGTGGTACCAACACCCTTCAGGCGCTTGGCGTCGTCCACCGTGTTGATCGGGGCGCTGCCCGGCCGCCCGACGAAGGAGCGGTCCATGTCGAAGATCTTGGTCAGCCAGAGGTACTTGTCCTCGCGGTCCTTGCTGCGGGTGACCGGGAAGAACATGGTGCCGGGCTTGGCGTCGGCTTCCGCCACCGCATCCGGCCACGCCATGAACTCGATGGGCTTATCGACCTTCTGGAGCTTCATCATCTCGCGGACGAGGTCGTGCAGCAGGCCCTTCTTGTCCGGCGACGAGTTGTCGGTCAACGGTGCGAAGTTGGCGGTGACGACGCGAGTCACCTGGGCCGACGCCGGTCCGGCCCCCAGCAGGCCGAGGAGCAGCGCACCGGCGGCCGCCACGCGGGCGACGGTGCGGAACGGGGTCGTCACACGGCCCAAGTCTTTCATCTCGAACATGCGGCTCACCTTCCGTGGCGTGTTTTGTCTGTTGGCGTACAATCAGCGAGGCCGTTCAGAATTGACGCGATCGCTGCACGGTTTTCGCAACTTTATGCGGTGCATGCGTACGTTCGCCACCCGAATTAGGAGACAAAACGTCGCGGTGTTTTCGCATTATCACGTCAGCAGCGGAACGGACCATCATTCCAAGGGAGAGCACAGACCTCCGACCTTCATCCGACCATCGCCCCCGCCGGCTCCGCCCCTCGCACCGAGGGAGCAAAATCCGCAAGAGATCGCCTACCATTACGACGAACGGGTTAAATCATTCTATATGAATGGATGCAATTCTATCTATTATGCTTCCGCTTGGGTTGCATACAGGAATATGCGATCGCTGCGAACGACAGACGGCCAACGACACCATGACCACGTCCGATAGGCAGACGGCGCTTCCCAGCGCCCAGCACGCGTCGCCGCTGCAGCGCGCCATCGTGCGGCCGATCCAGATCCTGCTGATCGGGCTGACGGCGCTGCAATTCGTCGCACTCCTGGTGCCGCCCTGGGCGGGGCCGCTGGGCGACCTCGCGGCGGTGCTGCTGGCGCTGGTCATCCCACCCGCGGTGGTGCGGGCGCGGCGCACCACGAGGGTGCTGTTCGCCCTGCTGGCCGCAGCGGTCGCCGCGGTGACCTGGGCGGTCGGGAACCCGTGGCCGATCTGGCAGGGGCTTCACAACGCCATGCTGCTGGGCGCCTTCCTGTGCGTGCTGCAGTTGCTGCGCACCATCGCGCACGCCGGCCAGGCGATCCGCGAGGTGCGCGCCCGGCTCGCCCCGCTCGATCCGCGGCAGGTGGAGGGCGGCTTCCTGGTCGGCGCCTTCGGGATCGGCAGCTTCCTGTCCTTCGGCGCACACGCGGTGCTGGCGCCGCTGATGCGAACCGACGTCCAGGAGCGCGGCCGGCGCGAGGCGGCGCTGGCCTCGGTGCGCGGCATCAGCTTCGCCGCGTTCTGGTCACCGTTCTTCGTCGGCGTCGCCTACGTCACCCACCAGATGCACGACGTGTCGGCGGGCTCGGTGATCCTGCTGGGCCTCGCCTGCGCGGTGCTGGCGCTGGCCGCCGACCTCGCGGTGGCCGGCACCGGGCCGCGCAGTCTGGTGCGCATCCTCTACGGCCTGCTGCCGCTGGTGCCGATTTCGGCGCTGATCGCCGCGGTGTTCGTCGCGATCATGTGGCTCACCGGCATCGGCGCCATGGGCGCGGTGGTGGTCGGCGTGCCGCTGCTGAGCGCGGTGCTCCTAGTGCCCATGGGCCGCGAGCAGGCGGAGCCGCTCCTGAAGACCAGCCTGGGCGGCATCGTCTACGGCAGCGACGAGCTGCTGCTGGTGGCGGCGGCCAACATCTTCGCGGCGGTGCTGACCGGACTGCCGGGCTTCGCGCCCACGGTGGCGCCGCTGCTGGTCGGGCTGCCGCCGTTCCCGCTGCTGCTGGCGGTGATCGCCATCATGCTGCTGGCCGGCGCGCTCGGGCTGCACCCGGCGATCTCCGCCTCGGTGTTGCTCGGCGTGTTCGGCAACCTGCCGGACGCGGTGGCACGGCTGTCGCTGGCCGAGGCGCTGATCATCGGCTGGAGCCTGGCGGTGACCATCTCGCCCGTCGGGGTGACGGTGATGGTGGCCAGCCAGATGTTCCACGTGCCCTACCCGAAGCTGGTGTTCAGCCGCAACCTGGCCACCGCGCTGCTGGTCGGCGCGGCCAGCGCCGGCCTGCTGGCGCTGCTCGACGCGGCGGTGCGGTAGGGCACACGGCGCGCGAAAAAAGCCGCCGGCCCCCTTGCGGAAGCCGGCGGCTCTTTTTCGTGACGACGCGCGCCGCGTCAGGCGGCGAGGCGCTGGCGGCGGTCGGTCAGCAGGCGGGCCAGCACGGAGCCGACCTCGGCCGGGCCGGACACCGTGGTATCGACCACCGCGGTGCGCTCCGGCGCGATGGCCATCAGCGTCTCGACCGCGCGGTCAGGATCGTAGTTGCGGCGCTCGGCGGCGATGATCTTGAACTTCGCCAGCACGTCGGCCGCCGCCAGCGTTCCCACGGCCACCTCGGCCCGCAGCCGGTCGACCTCCCCGTCGGTCAGGATGCCCTCGGCGCCCGGCAGCTCGAAGTCCGAGCCGGCGGCCAGGTCGGCGCCCGGCGCCGCACGGTCGAAGGCGTCACCGCGCTTCAGCAGGCGCATCAGGCGCACCATGTCCGGCGCGGTCAGCACCAGGAAACGCGCCCGCGGCAGCGCCTCGGCGGCATGCGCCACCTCGGCCTCGCCGCGCAGCCCGTCGAACACCAGCGGCAGGCCGCGCTTGGAAGCGTCGGCCGCCAGCCCGGCCAGCACCGCCGCCATGCCGCCCGGGCAGTCGCGCGTGAAGCGCTGGGTGATCGAGAAGCGCTGCACGCGGTCGGTCACCGGCCCGTCGGCGTAGAGCGGGATGATCGCCTTGTCAGTCACCACGCGGCGGTCGGGCAGCAGGCTGAAGCGGATGCCGCGCTGCTCCAGCGCGGCGATCGCCGTGGACTTGCCGGCGCCGGTGACGCCGACCAGGACCAGCACCTCGCTGTCGGCCATCGACCGCCAGCCGCCGGGCAGCGGGCCGCCGAAGCCGATGCCGGGGGCGATGGTGGTGAAGGGGGCGGTGGAGGGGCCAAGGGAGGCGGTGTGCAGCGTGCTCATCAGGCGGCCGCCTTCAGCTCGGTGACGTCGATGTCGTTGCCGTTCACGGCGGCAGCGCTGGCGATCAGCTCGTCCACGTCGCCGTTGGTGATGCGGCGGCGCGACGCGATGTCCTTCAGCGTGGCGGTGATGCGCTTCAGCGCCTCGGCGTCGAGGTCGTAGCCGAGCTGGCCGGCGCGCGCCTTGACCGCGTTCCAACCGACCAGTTGGTGGGCGATCATCACGTTGCGCTCCAGGCCGAAGTCGGCCGGATCGAGGATCTCGTAGGTCTTCGGGTTGGCGATGATCGCCTTGGAGTGCACGCCGGCCTTGTGGGTGAAGGCGCTGGAACCGACGATGCAGGCGCCGAAGGGCACCTCGACGCCGACGATGCGGGCGACCAGCTCGACCAGCGGCTTCAGCGCCGGCAGGTCGAAGCGCGCGCGCGCCGCCTCATGGTCCACCGCGTAGATGGCGGCGACCAGATCCTCCAGGCGGGTGATGCCGTTGCGCTCGCCCAGGCCCATGACGCAGGTGTCGATGTGCGTGGCGCCGCCCTCGACCGCCATCCAGGCGTTCGCCGTGGCGCAGCCCGTATCGTTGTGGCCGTGGAACTCGATGTCGATGTCGGGGCCCAGCGCCGTGCGGACGATCTGCAGCGTCTGCATGACGCGCAGCGGGCTGGCGGCGCCAACCGTGTCGGCGATGCCGAATCGCGAGAACAGCCCGGTCTTCGACAGCGGCACGTAGATGGACAGCAGGTCGTCGAGCGAGCTGCGGAACGCGTCCTCGCAGGAGAAGCGGACGATCGCCTCGGGGCGCTCGCGCTTGATGTAGGCGGCGACCTCGGTGGCTTGGCGGACGATCTCATCGACGCCGCGGCCGTGGCTGGAGGCGCGCAGGATCGGCGAGGAGGCCATGAACAGATTGAAGGCGGTGATGCCGCACTCCAGCGCCAGACGGACATCATCCATGTGGCAGCGCAGATGGGCGGCAACGTGGGCGCGCAGCCTCAGGCCGGTCAGCACCTTGCAGGCCTCGCGGGCGCTGGGGCTCACCGCGGGCGAGGAAATCTCGATGAAGTCAACGCCGAACGAATCGAGGGCGCGAGCGATCGCGATCTTGTCGGCGAGGGTGTAATGGCTGAGTTCGAACTGCTCGCCTTCGCGGAGGGTCGAATCGACGATGAAGCACTTTTGCAAAGACATGAGACCCGCTTCCTTTCGCATATCGGTAAGGCAAGCGTCCGCGCTCTGGAAAGCGATGCTCGCCCAGTGTCCAAATTCAAAACGAATGAGTGGTTTCCGCGCCGACGAGGATGCAGTCGCCGGCCGGTTAAACCCACAACGCGACCGCCCCGCCAGCCCCCTTGCAGGGAGCCCGGTGCTGCGAATCACGCTTTGATTTTTATGATTGCGACGTCCGGTGCCGTTTCACCCTTTTGGGTGGTGGCGTTCACGTCGTTGACTTCTTTTATGTCACGCTTTTAACAAATGCAACCTAGTTTTGGTGCATGCACAGGTATGCCCCTACCGCAAGGACATGTAACGAGCGGAAATTTCAAACCGCTTACGAACCCCTAATTCGCAACATCCGTGTTACACGCACGAAATAGGAGGGCAGCGCCGCATCGTGCGGCGCCGCTTGGACGCACACCTCGAAAATCTGTATCAGATCGGGAAATTCACCGATTCGATGGCCCAAACAAAGGCTTTCCGGCCACTGTGAGGCTGCATTTCAGCACCGTTCCGCTCTCGGATTCGGTGATGTAAGCCGTTTGGCCCAGATCTCCGCCAAAGGAGAGGTTCGTCGTGAACAATCCCTCGCCCGAAAGGATGCGACATTTTGGCACACCCAGGATGTCGAATCCCCAAACACAGCCATTTCCCGCATGCGCCACCCACAATCCGCCATCCGAATCGAGCGCCATGCCATCCGGCCCGGACAGCCCGCCCGACAGCTGAATGAACAGACCGACCTTCGAGGTGGAGCCATCGGCCGCCAACGGCACGCGCCAGATGGCGTTGGCACGGGTGACCGCGACGTAGATGGCGGTTTCCGCCTTGTTGGGAACCAGGCCGTTGGGACTGGGCAGCGTATCGAACAGGCAGGTCAGCCGGCCGTCGCTGCCCAGGCGGTACAATCGGCCGGTCGGGTCATGCAGGCCGGTCTGCCCCTGGTCGGTGAAGTAGAGGTCGCCGCTGGCGGCGAACACCAGGTCGTTTACACCCTTGAAACATTCGCCGCGGGCGCGCTCCAGCACCGGCTCGATTCGCCCGGTCTCCGGGTCGAGGACCAGGATGCCCTTCTTGTAGTCGGCGATGAACAGCCGGCCGTCGCGATGGAAGGCCAGCCCGTTCGGCTCGCCGTCGTACTCCGCCACCAGCGTGAACACGCCGTCGGGTGAGACGCGGAAGATGCGGCCCCAGGGAATGTCGGTCAGCCACAGGTTGCCCTGGGAGTCGAAGGCCGGCCCCTCGAGGAAGGAGTGCAGTTCCTCACCGCGCTTGTTGGCGTCGGCCCACGAACTGCGGCGGCCTTTGCGGCGGAACTCCTCGGGCAGGCGGGCGAAGACCTCCGCCTTCACGGTTTCGGGCGGCGGGTAGAGACTCACGGTGCGACCTCCTGCTCATGATCCGGGTGTTGGCGGCGGTAAGCCAGCAGCCGGCGCGCCAGGATGGCGCCGCCGACAGTGAAGCCGATGCCGGTGCTGAGCGCCCCGGGCACGTAGATCAGCGCAGCGCACACCGCCAGCACCAGCCGCTCGGCCCACGGCAGCCGGCCGCCGAAGTGGCCGACCTGCACCGCCGCCAGCATCACCACCGCCAGCGTCAGCGCCGCCAGCGCGCCAATCGTGGCGGGCAGCGTCGCCAGCGTCGGGTCCTGCAGCATCAGCTCGGGCTGGTAGACCCACAGGAAGGGGAACAGGAAGGCGACGGTGCACAGACGCAGGCTGTGCATGGCGATCTTGATCACCGGCTCCTGCGCGATGGCGGCGGCGGCGAACACCGCCAGCGCCACCGGCGGGGTAATCGCGGACATCACCGCGAAGTAGAAGACGAACATGTGCGTGGTCAGCACCGGCAGGCCGAGTTGGCTCAGCGCCGGCCCGGCGGTGAACACCACCAGCAGGTAGGACGCCGCCGTCGGCAACCCCATGCCGAGCAGCAGCGCGCACGCCGCCGCCGCGACCAGCGCCAGGAACAGGTCGGCCTGCCCCAGCGCGACGATGGCCTGGCTGATCTTGATGCCCAGGCCGGTGCTGGACACCGCGCCGATGATGATGCCGATGGCGGCGCAGGCGACGGCGACGCTCAACCCCTCCTTCCCACCGTCCACCAGCATGCGGCCCACCGTCGACCAGCTCGGCCGCGTCTCCGGGAACAGCACGGCGAGGCCGAGCAGCGCCGCGATGGCGCCCAGGCCGCACAGATCCACCGAATAGCCGGCGAACAGCATGACCAGCAGCACCGCGAAGGAGGCGACCATGACCGCCATCTGCGTCACCCGCAGCCGCGTCCAGGTGCCGTCCAGCCCCTCCGGCGGCTTGATGCCGAGCCGGCCGGCCTCCAGCGCCGTCACGCAGGACAGCGAGAAGATGAACAGGAACGACGGCACCAGCGCCGCCACCATGATGTTGGCGTAGGGGACGCCGGTGATCTCCGCCATGATGAAGGCGCCCACGCCCATCACCGGCGGCATGATCTGCCCGACCACCGAAGAGGAGGCCTCGACCGCCCCCGCGTAGGCCTTGGTGAAGCCGGCGCGGTGCATCATCGAGATGGTGATGGCGCCGTTCGCCACCACGTTGGCCGGCGCCGATCCGTTGATCGAGCCGAACAGCGCCGAGGCGATGATCGCGCACTGCGCCGAACCGGAGCGCCGCCCCATCGACAAGGCACCGGCGATCCAGTCGAAGAAGTCGCCCACCCCGCTGAGCCGCAGCACCACGCCGAAGATCACGAAGACATAGACGATCTCCACCACCGAGCCGAGCGCCACACCGAAGATGCCGTTGGAGCTGTAGGCCAGCTCGAACACCTCGGCCGCGCCCATGCCGCGGTGCCCCGCCCAGCCCGGCAGCAGGTTGCCGAACGCCAGGTAGGCGATGCCGGCCAGCACGACGCCCAGCAGCATCCAGCCCTCGGCACGCCGCGCCCCCTCCAGCACCACCAGCGTGCCGATCACGTAGGCGGTCAGATCCCAGCCGTTCGGCAGCCCCTCGCGATAGGCGGCGATGTCCTGGTAGTTGAGGATCATGTAGACGCCGGCCAAGGCGCCGGCGGTGGTCAGCGCCAGCGCCAGCAGCGCGTCCAGCGCCGGCCGCGCCGCCAGCGGCCCCGGCCGCAGCGCGAACAGGGCGCCCAGCGCCAGCATCAGGACCACCTCGTACTGCACCCAGACGGTCAGCCGGCCGTACAGGGTGGAGCCGATGATGAAGGCGGCGAGCGCAGCGCACAGCGTCGCCCCGACGCCGCGCCGCACACTCTCGATGGTCGGTGCGGCGCCGCCGGCGGCTTCGGTCAGGCTGGTCATGGCGCTTCTCCGTGACGTGAGGAAGGGATCAGAGCGCGCCGAGGTCGCTCAGGCAGCGGCGGGCACCGGGGTGCAGCTCGGCCGACAGGCCGGCCGCGGCGTTGGCAGGGTCGATCAGCGCCAGCGCGGCGGAGCTGGCGCGCACCCGGTCCACCCCACCCCAGAAGGTGCGGCACAACGTGTAGGCGGTCTGCTCCGGCATGTCGGCGCGCACCATCACCATGAAGGGGAAGGTCCAGAACACCACGTCGCCGTCGCTGGCCACGCGCTCGCCGTAGGCCTCCTTGATCCGCGCCGCCGGGATGGTGCGGTAGAGATAGTGGGCGCCGTTGCTGATCGCGCCCTGCAGCGCCGGCAGGCTGCCCGGGGCGGGCGAGAGGAAGCGCAGCGGCGTGTTGCGCGAGGCCTGATCGATGCCCGCCTGCGGCAGCCCGCCCCACACCAGCGTGGCGTCGATCTGCCCGTTGCCCAGACGGTCGAGCGAGGGGCCGTAGTCCAGGTACTCGGTGAGGACCTCGCCGCGCTCGGCATCGGCGCCGTGCACCTTGAACAACGAGACCGAAACGCGCCCGGCATTGCCGCCCGGCCGGCCGATGCTGACCCGCCGCCCCTTGAGGTCGGCCAACGTGCGGATCGGGCTGTCGGCGCGCACCACGTACTGGCCCATGCCGGTGTCGATGGCGAACAGCACCCTCAGGTTCTTGTAGCCCTCGACCATGCTCGACGGGTCTTCCTTGAAGCTGCCGTCGCGGTTCACCGCGTCCAGGTAGTGCGGCGCCCCGATCAGCGACAGGTCGGCGCGGCCCTGCGCCATGTTGCGCAGCCCCTTCACCGTGCCGGTGGCGACGGGAGTGATGCGCATGCCGGTGTTGCGCTGGGCCAGCAGGTCGGACCACGCCATGGCCAGCTGGAAGTCCTCGCTGGTCAGCGACACCGTCGCCATGACGAACTCGGCGGCGCCGGCCGGACGGAGCAGCGCAAGCACCGTAAGAGCCGCGAACCCCAAGGTGCGCCCCACCTTGCGCAAGATGGATCGGAACATGTCGGTCACTCCTGTCTCGGGCAGCGGCGCCGGCCTACAGGCCGACCACGCCCGCCCCCGCCAGCCGGTCGATGTCGTCCCCGCCGAGCCCCAGCTCGGCGAGAATCTCGCGGGTGTGCTCACCGGCGCGGGGCACGTCGCGATAGACGCCCGGCCGCGCGCCGCCGATCTCCACCGGCAGCGCCGGCAGCCGCGTGCGTGCGCCCGAGGGCAGCGTCACGTCCAGCAGCCCGCCGGACGCGTTGAGGTGCGGGTCGTCGAACAGCTCGTCCGGGCGGACGATGGGGGCGTAGGGCAGGCCCAGGCGTTCGAACGCCTCCATCAGTTCGGCCTTGCCGCGCGCGGCGCATAGCGCGGCGACCGCCGGGATGATGCGGTCGCGCGCGGCCACCCGCTGCGGGTTGCTGGCCAGCTCGGGGTCGTTCAGCAGGTCGCTCAGCCCGAAATGGGTGCAGAAGGCGCGCCACTGCGTGTCGGTGACCACGCCCAGGAACACCGGCGCGTCGTCCTTGGTGGTGAACACGTCGTACACCGCCCAGGCCGCCAGCCGGGCCGGCATCGGGGCGGCCGGCTTGCCGGTCACCGCGTGCTGCGCCATGTGCTGCGCCATCAGGAAGACGTTGTTCTCGAACAGCCCGGCGCGCACCAGCTGCCCCCGGCCGGTGGCGTCGCGCTGGCGCAGCGCAGCGAGGATGGCGGTGGCGGCGAACAGCCCGCCCATCACGTCGTTGACCGATGCACCGGCGCGCAGCGGCCGGCCCGGCGGGCCGGTCATGTAGGCCAGCCCGCCCATCATCTGCACCACCTCGTCGAGCGCCGTGCGGTTCTCGTACGGGCCGGGCAGGAAGCCCTTGAGCGAGCAGTAGACCAGACGCGGGTTGAGCGTCCGCAGCTCCTCCCAGCCCAGGCCCATCTTGTCGAGCGAGCCGGGGCGCAGGTTCTCGACCAGCACATCGGCGGTTTCGGCGATCCGCCGCGCCACGGCGGTGCCCTCCGGCGCGGTCAGGTCGACGGTGATCGAGCGCTTGTTGCGGTTGTAGGTGGCGAAGAAGCCGGCGCCCGACCCGGTCAGCGTGCGCGTCTTGTCGCCGCCGGGCATCGGCTCGACCTTGATGACGTCGGCGCCGAGGTCGGCGAGCACGAGGCCGCAGGTCGGCCCCATCACCATGTGGTCCAGTTCCAGCACCCGGATGCCGGCGAGAGGAGACGTGCGGTCGAAAGGGGTGCTGTTCATGCGGAGGTCCGGGAGGCTCAGGGAATGGGGGCCGATGCGGGGTGGAAGCCCTTCGGCACCCCGGCGTGGTGGAGATGGCCGACGAAGCGCTCGCCGGGCAGCGCGGCCGCGAGTTCGCGCCGCGCCGCGATGAGCCGGTCGAGGTCGATGCCGGTGCGCAGGCCCATCGCCTCCAGCATGTAGACGAGGTCTTCGGTGACGATGTTGCCCAGCGCCCCCGGCGCGAAGGGGCAGCCGCCCAACCCGCCCAGCGCCGCGTCGAAGGCGCGGATCCCGGCGTCCAGCCCAGCCAGCACGTTGGCCAGCCCGAGGCCGCGGGTGTCGTGCAGGTGCAGCGCGGTCAGCGTGTCGCCGATCTCCGCCTTCACCGCCGCGACCACGCGGCGGACTTGGAGCGGGTGCGCCGAGCCTGTGGTGTCGGCAAGGCTGACGTCGTCCGCCCCGGCTTCTGCCAGCGCCGACGCCAGCCGGCACACCGCCCCCTCATCCACCGCGCCCTCGTAAACGCAGCCGAACACGGTGGACAGCCCAGCCGACAGGAACGGCCGCATCTCCCTGGGCAGACCGCGCACAAAGCCGACGATGCGCGCGAACTCCGCCAGTTGCTCCTCCGGGGTGCGGCGCACGTTGGCGAGGCTGTGGCTGTGGCTCGCCGAGAGCGTGAAGGTGATCTTGTGCACGCCGGCTGCTACCGCGTCCTTGGCGCCGCGCAGGTTGGGAACCAGCGCGGCCACCGTCAGCCCTGGGATGGACAGGGCGTGCGCCACCACCTCCCTGGCGTCGGTGAACTGAGGCACCACCTTCGCCGGAACGAAGGAGCAGACCTCGATCTCCCGCACCCCGGCCGCCGCCTCGGCGGTGATCCAGGCGGCCTTCACCGCGGTGGGAACGGACGCCTTCAGGCCCTGTAGGCCGTCGCGCGGACCGACTTCGCTGATTTCCACGTCCACGGACATCATCACGCCCAATTCGCAGCGTTACATACGCGAGTATTATGCATTCCTGGGTATTTTCTTACGCCTTCCGGGTAGGCTTGTACGGCAGGGATGCAAAAGGTGTCAATGCGACCATGTTCTTCGCTTTTTAGCGGCTTTTGCAATTCACGCTGCAATTCCAAGCGGAAGCGGTATGACCAGCATACAGAAGTCCTGGTTCAACCCGACGGACGGCGCAACGGAGCGGCTACATAGAAAGTATAATGTGGCGCGCCAACAACAGCGTGCAGCTTTACCTCGCTGTTAACCAAGTCCCTATTTACGAGGGAGCCCCTTTGCGCAATTCTCATTTCACCGTCATTGCTTTTAACAATCCAGAGCGGGAGGGCGCCGACATGGCGCAAGAGGACGACTACGCCCTGAGCCGCTATATCAAGGCACTTCCGCCTGATCTTTGGCTGCTGGCCAGAGCGGCTTTCGAAGAACTATCGAACAACCCGTTCATCCCCATCCTGGACAAGGAGGAGATCGCCAAGCTCATCTGTTCCCCGGGGTTTCGCGACTATCTGGAAGGCGAACTGAAACTGCGTTCGCAGTCCCTCGCGTATCAATGTACTTAAGCGGCGCAAGTCGCGCCGGTCCTTTCAAAACATTCAAAGAGAACGACAAGGCGCCGCGCGCCGTCGCGGAGCCGCGTCCATTTGCCGCCCTCGCCGCGCTGACCGCCGGATCCCGGCGGTCACCGGCAGTGGCAGTGGTGGACCTCGATGCTGACGTGCCGGATCGCGAGATGCGCGGGAATGCGCGCGTGGTAATCCTCCGGTGACCGCGGCGCGTAGCTGACCAGCGAGATCACCGCCGCGTAAGTTCCCGGCCCGATCGACCAGACGTGCAGGTCAGCGACACGGTCGTCGCCCTGTTCCAGCGCCGCACGCACCCGCTCGCGCACCGCCTCCGGCGCCTGCCGGTCGAGCAGCACCCGCGCCGTCTGCGCCAGCAGCCCGCGCGACCACGCCGCCACCAGCACCGCGCCCACCATACCCATCACCGGATCCAGCCAGACCGCGCCGAAATGCTTGGCGCCGAGCAGCGCCACGATGGCCAGCACCGAGGTCAGCGCGTCGGTGACCACGTGCAGATAGGCGGAGCGCAGCGTGTGGTCCTCGCCCCCGTGCGCATGGTCATGCTCATGTCCGTGCCCATGCTCATGGCCGTGGTGGGCATGCTCGCCGCCGGCCAGGATGACCGCGCTCGCGGCGTTGACCACGAGACCGAGGATGGCGATCAGGATCGCCTGATCGTAGGCGATGGCGCCGGGCTCGACCAGACGGACAACGCTCTCCCACCCCATGCCGACCGCAACCACCGCCAGCAGCAGCGCGCCGGCGAAGCCACTCAGCGCGTTGACCTTGCCGGTGCCGAAACTGTAGCGCGGATCCCGTGCGTGCCGGCGCGCGTAGCCGTAAGCGAAGGCGGCGATGCCCAGCGCCAGCACGTGCGAGGCCATGTGCACGCCGTCGGCGAGCAGCGCCATCGACCCGGTCCACACCCCCGCGGCGATCTCCACCAGCATGGTGATGGCGGTCACCGCCACGACCAGGAGCGTGCGCCGCTCCCCCGCCGTCGGCTGATCTTGACCAAAGACGTGGTCGTGCGTCCAACGGTCGAAGGAATGGCTGTGCATGCGGTTTCCCCGGGTCCGAGGGAGAGGATGGCGTCTACGTGCCATCTTGGCCCGCTGGCCCACGAGTCCAAGAGCCGCGCGGGCACAAAAAAGCCCGCACGGCGTAGTGCCATGCGGGCTTTTTCGATTGGTTGCGGGGGCAGGATTTGAACCTGCGACCTTCAGGTTATGAGCCTGACGAGCTACCGGGCTGCTCCACCCCGCGTCAACACGCAGGCTTGGTG